>JAQGIA010000182.1 GCA_028291445.1 Belnapia sp. | reverse complement strand
GAAATCGCCGCCGGCCGCGCGTTCCTCGCGCAGGATGCGGATGATGTCGTCATCCGCCTGGCGGGCATGGATGGCCAGCGGCAGGCCGGCGGCGCGGGCGGCGCGGATATGCCGGCGGAAGCCCTCGGCCTGCACCTCCCGCGGCGACTTGTCGTAGAAGTAGTCGAGGCCGCTCTCGCCGATGCCAATGATGCGCGGGTGATCGGCCAGCGCCACCAGCTCCTCGACCGTGGGCATCTCCCCTTCCCCGGCATTGTGCGGATGCACGCCGATGGTGCCCCAAACATCCGCGTAGCGCTCGGTCAGCGCCTTGACCGCCGGTGCCTGGGAGGCGCGGACGCCGATGGTGACCATGCAGCCGACGCCGGCGGCGCGGGCGCGGTCGAGCAGCGCGTCGATCTCGGCCTCGGTGAAGTAGTCGAGGTGGCAGTGGCTATCGACCAGCATTCAGGTGGCAGCCTCGATCTTGCGGAACAGCGGGCTGGGCGGCGGCAGCGCGGTGCCCCCCGGCAGCGGGGTCGCCAGCGCGGCAAGCTGGCGGGCATCTTCCGGCACGCCGAGCTGGTCCAGCAACGCCGCCATGGTGGTCGGCATGAAGGGCTGCAGGACAGTGGCATAGACCCGCAAGGCGGAGTGCAGATGCCGCAGCACCACGGCCATGCGCAGGGCATCGGTCTTCTTCAGCGCCCAGGGGGCCTGGACGGTGATGTAGCCATTCGCCGCCCGCACCGCGGTGAATATGACCTCCAGCGCCAAGTGGAATTGCTGGGCGGCCAGGAGGTCGCCGACGGTTGCCGGCAGCGCGTCGATCTCGGCAAAGAAGGCGTCGTCAACGGCATTGCGCTCGGCCACCGCCGGCAGCTTCCCCTCGCAGTTCCGCTGGATCAGCGACAGCGTGCGGTTCGCCAGATTGCCCAGCGCATCGGCCAGCTCGCCGTTGTTCCGCGCCACCAGCGCCGCCCGGGCGAAATCCCCGTCACTGCCGAAAGGCACTTCCCGCAGCAGGAAATAGCGCAGCGGGTCCAGACCGTATTCCTCGATCAGCGCCAGCGGGTCGATGGCGTTGCCGAGGGATTTCGACATCTTCTGCCCCTCGATCGTCCACCAGCCATGCGCGAAGACCCGCTTCGGCGGCGCGATCTCCGCCGCCGCCAGGAAGGCCGGCCAGTAGATGGTATGGAAGCGGACGATGTCCTTGCCGACGAAATGCACGTCGGCCGGCCAGAATTTCCAGCGCTCCGCCGCGCTATCCGGATAGCCGGCGGCGGTGATGTAATTGGTCAGCGCATCCAGCCAGACATACATCACATGCGCCGGGTCGTTCGGCACCGGCACGCCCCAGGTGAAGCTGGTGCGGCTGATCGACAGATCCTGCAGGCCGGAGCGGACGAAGCTCAGCACCTCGTTGCGGCGTGCGGCGGGCGCGATGAAATTCGGGTTCTTCTCGTAGAAGTCCAGCAGCCAGTCCTGCCACTTGGACAGGCGGAAGAAATACGAAGGCTCCTTCACCCAGGCGACGGGGGCGCCGGAGGGCGCGTATTTCACCCCATCCCGCTCGACCAGCTCGTCCAACCCGTAGAAGGCCTCGTCGCGCACCGCGTACCAGCCCTCGTAATGCCCGAGGTAGATCTCGTCGCGTCGCAGCAGTTCCAGCCATAGCGCCTGGCAGGCCGCCTTGTGGCGCGGCTCGGTGGTGCGGATGAAGTCGTCGTGGCTGAATCCCATGCGGTCGGCCAGCGTGCGAAAACTCTGGCTCACCTGGTCGGTGAAGGCCTGCGGGTCCATCCCGGCATCCTGCGCCGCCTTCTCCACCTTCTGGCCATGCTCGTCGGTGCCGGTCAGGAAGAACACCTCATGCCCATCCAGCCGTTTCCAGCGTGCCAGCACGTCGGTGGCGAGCGAGGTATAGGCATGGCCGATATGCGGCTTGTCGTTCACGTAATAGATCGGCGTCGTCAGGTAGGTGGTCTGCATCGCCGTGATCTTTCAGCGCCCGAGTCTTGAACGTCCAGGTCTTGAACGTCCAGGTCTTGAACGTCCAGGTCTTCAACGCAGGGAGAGCATCCCGAGGCCACTCAGGACGGCCTGCTTCCGGTCGAGGTTCAACCGGTCCGTCTCGTCCGCGAGGCGGCCGAGCTTTTCCCACAGGGTGGACCACTCGGCAAGCGAACGTCCGGCGATCCAGGCCGCCGGCGCCGCGCCACGGGCCGCCTGGCGGAGGCCGGCGGCGAGTGCCCGGCGCAGCAGCGCCATGAAGGTGGTCAACGCCGCCGCATCCCGCCGGCTGGTGACCCGGTCGGCGATATCATGCACCCGGCGCGGGTCGAGCCGGGGCAGACCGTCGAGGACTTCCTCGACCATGGCCTGCAAGGCGAGCCCCTCGCCTTCCGCCAGCAACAGGGCGCGGCCGGGGCAGCCATCGGCGATGCGGCCCAGCCGGATGCGGTCGGGGCCGCCCATCTCCGGCATCCAGCGGGCCAGCAGCCCGGCCATGGCCGGCTCCGGCAACGGGGACAGGTCCAGCCGCCGGCAACGGCTGCGGATGGTCGGCAGCAGCCGGTCGGGCGCGCTGGTGACGAGCAGCTGGATGGTGCGCGGCGGCGGCTCCTCCAGCGTCTTCAGCAGCATGTTCTGCACCAGCTGGCGCTCGGATTGCTCGATATCCTCGACCACCACGACGCGCCAGCCGCCCTCGGCCGCGGTCATCGCCATGAAGCGGATGGCCGCGCGGGCATCCTCAACCCGCAGCACCTCCTTCTTGCCGGTCTTGCCGACATTGGGCGCCATGGTGAAGAGATCCGCATGCGCTCCGGCGGCGACGCGGCGGAACACCGGATCGGCCTCGGGCAGCGCCAGCGGCACCGCGCCGGGCATCGTCGTGCCCGGCAGAGTCGTGCCCGGCAAACCTGGGGGCATCCCGGCCAGCAGCCAGCGGGCGAAGCGATAGGCCAGCGTCGCCTTGCCGACGCCGGTCGGGCCGGCGATCAGCCAGGCATGGTGGATGCGGCCAGAGCGGGCGGCTTCCTCCAGCGTGCGGGCGGCATCGTCATGGCCGACCAGCTCGGGATTGGCCCGAGGGTCCATCATGGCTCGATCATGCGTCACGCATGTAAGCGGGCCAGGACGGTCCGCAGGAAGGCGGCGGCGACGCCCTCGGGTCCATCGGTCGCATCGATGAGGATGCAGCGCCCGGGCTCGGCGACGGCGATGGCATGAAAGCCGGCGCGGACCCTGGCATGGAAGCCGGCATCGAGCGCCTCGTAGCGGTTGGTGTCGCCACGACTGGCGGCGCGGGCCAGGCCCTCGGCCGGGTCGATCTCCAGCATCAGGGTCAGGTCGGGCCGCAGCCCTTCGAGTGCCACCTCGGCCAGGGCGTCGAAGGCGGCGCGGGGCACGCCCTGGCCGAAGCAC
>JAQGIA010000176.1 GCA_028291445.1 Belnapia sp. | reverse complement strand
TCCCCGATGGCTACACCTTGGGGGCGATCACCGCCCCTGCCCTGCCGGCGCTGCCGATCGAGCGGGCGGTGCGCTACCGCACGGCGGAGTTCACCTGGATCGCCAATGTGGTCGAGGATCCCAATGCCTTTTTCGTCGAGGCGGCCTCGCCGTTCCACTCGCTCGGCGACCTGGCGGCGGCGGCCAGGACCAGTCCCGGCGGGGTCTCCTATGGCAGCACCGGGGTCGGCGGCGACGACCATATCGCCATGCTGGCCTATCAGGCGGCGCAAGGCCTGCCAGCCCTGGTCCATGCGCCCTTCCTCGGCAGCGCCCCGGCGACCCAGGCGCTGCTCGGCGGACATATCGACCTGCTGGTGGGCAATATCAGCGAGGCCATCGCCTTGCAGCGGGATGGCCGCATCCGGGCGCTCGGCGTCGCCGCCCCCGCCCGCTTTCCGCCGCTGCCGGCGGTGCCGACCTTCCGCGAGCAGGGCTTCGACTTCATCGCCGGCGCCTCGCGCGGCTTCATCGGCACGCCCGGGCTGCCGATGCCGATGCGCCAACGGCTGGAGGCGGCCTTCGCCGCGGCGCTGGCCGAACCCGGCTTCCTGGCGGATGCCGCGCGCCTGGCCATGCCGCTGCGGCCGCTGATCGGCGGCGCCTATGCCGCGATGATCGGCGAGATGGATGCCGCGCTGAAGGCGCTGTGGCAGCGCCACCCATGGAAGGAATGACGATGATGCACACGCGCCGTGGCCTGGGGGCGACCGTGGCGGCGCTCGCCGCCGGGCTCGCCGTGCCGAAGTCGGCCCGTGCCCAGGCCGGCTGGCCGGGTGACCGGCCGATCGAGGCCATCGTCCCCTATCCGCCGGGCGGCGGGGTCGATGTGATGACCCGGCTGGTGATGCCGCTGGTCGCCCAGCACCTCGGCGGCGGCGCCCGCACCGTGGTGACCAACCGGGCCGGGGCCGGCGGGCAGCTCGGCTTCGAGGCGATCTTCAACGCCGCGCCGGATGGCTATACCCTGGGCGCCATCACCGCCCCGGTGCTGCAGGCGATCCCGATCGAGCGGGCGACGCGCTACCGCACGCTCGACTTCACCTTCCTCGCCAATGTGGTGGAGGATGCCAATGCCTTCCTGGTGGCCGGCGCCTCGCCGCTGCGGTCGCTGGCCGACCTCGCCGCCGCGGCCAGGGCGCGCCCCGGAGCGCTGAATTACGGGACCACCGGGGTCGGGTCGGACGACCATATCGCCATGCTGGCCTTCGAGGCGCTCGGTAAGCTGCCGCCGATGACGCATGTGCCCTTCGCCGGCGCGGCACCGGCGATGCAGGCGCTGCTCGGCGGCCATGTGCAGCTGGTGGTGGGCAATGCCTCGGACGGGCTGGGGCTGACCCAGGATGGGCGCATCCGCTACCTGGGCCAGGCGACCCCGGCGCGCTGGTCCGCCCTGCCGGAGGTCCCGACCTTCCGCGAGCAGGGCTTCGACATCGTCGCCAGCGCCAGCCGCGGCTTCGTCGCCCCGCCCGGGCTGCCGGCGCCGGTGCTGGCCCGGTTGGAGGGCGCCTTCGCCGCCGCCCTGGCCGATCCGGCCTTCCTGCGAGAGGCGGAACGGCTGTCGCTGCCGCTGCGGCCGCTGCTGGGCGGCGCCTATCGCAGCATGGTGGCGGAAATGGACGAATCCCTGCGGGCGCTCTGGCGGGAACGCCCCTGGCGCGAGTGATGCTGGCGGGGTGACGCTGGCGGAGCGATTCCGGCGGAGTGGTTCCGGCGGAGTGATGTGGCGCGAGTGAGCGGGCGTGCCGCTGCGCGACACCCTGCCGGGACGCCTGGCCGGCGCCCTCGGATGCGCCGCCGCGACGATTGCCGCGAAACGTCGCTTATTTGCAACATGGTTGCAGCCTGGCCATGCCACGGCCGCAAGCGTTGTAACCGGCCGATATCCAGGTGTGCAGCGCGGTTCCGCGGCGTCCCGCCAGCCGCTGTGGCGCAGCGCCGGCAGGAACCCGACCAAGGGTATCCCTTCCCAAACCAACAGGTTGAATTTATGCTTCAGTTCTTCGCGATTGGACAGGGGTCACCACGTGGCTGTTCGGGACCACCGGGCGCGGGCTGACGCGTCTGCAAGTTTGGTCACAGCCCCGGAGCAACCCGGCCTGGGAGCATGCCGCCTGGGGGAGCCCCGTTTGGGGGAACTACGCGCGGGGGAGCCCCATCTGGCCGAGCCTCACTTGGCTGAGCCCCGTCTGGCGGAGCCCCGTCTGGCCGAGCCTCGCCGCCTGTCCCCGGTGCAGCCGCGCACCATGGTCGAGCAGGCCGCCGAGGCCATCGTCGCCGCCGCCGCCCGCGGCCTGTTCCTGCCCGGCGACCGGCTGGTGGAGGCCGAGATCGCCCGCGACCTCGGCATCAGCCGGGTCCCGGTAAGGGAGGCGCTGCGGCTGCTGGAAAGCCAGGGCATCGTCGTCAGCACCCCCTACAAGGGCATGCGGCTGATGCAGGTGACCAATGCCGGGGTCGCCGCGCTGATGCGGGTGCGGCTGGCGCTCGAAAGCCTGGCGGTGCGTGAGGCGATCGCTATCCCCGGCGGACAGGAACGCTTCGCCCGGCTCGGCCTGGCCGCCGCTGTCTATGCGCATGCCTGCCAGCTCGGCGACCCGGCCCCGATCGTGCTGGCCGACGAGGATTTCCACGCCGAATTATGCCGTGCCTCGGGCAATGCCCCGCTGCTGGCGCTGTGGCAGAGCCTGGCCCGGCAGTTGGCGGTGATCTGGGGGCTGGCCCAGCAGGGCCGCTCCTCGGCCCAGGCGGAGGATCAGCACCGCGCGCTGATCGCCGCGCTGGAGGGGGGCAAGGCCGCGGCGGCGCTGGAAGCGCTGGAACGGCACGTCAACTGGCACCTCGACTTCGACTTCGAGCAGGTGGTGGCGGCGCGGCGGCAGCAACCGGTCGGGTTGTAAGCTTCGGGCCTTGCCGTAGCGGCGCCGCGGCGGGACGATGCGCGGGTCCCCTGATCGCCGGAGCATCGCCATGCCGGACGCCTATACGCCCACGCCGCATACCACCCAGCACTGGGACATCCACAAGCCGGCGGCGCGCGGCGGTGGCGGCATGGTCGTCGCCCAGGTGAAGGTCGCCGCCGAGGCGGGCGCCGCCATGCTGGCCGCCGGCGGCACCGCCGCGGATGCCGCCGTGGCGACCGCCTTCGCCCTGGCCACGCTGGAGCCCTGGAACAGCGGCCTCGGCGGCATCGGCTTCGCCCAGGTCATGCGGCCGGGCATGGCGCTGGCCGAGACCTTCGACTTCGGCCCGGTCGCCCCGGCCGGGCTCGATTCCAGCGCCTTCCCGCTCACCGGCCGGATGAAGCAGGATCTGTTCACCTGGCCCGAGGTGGTGGAGGACCGCAACATCCACGGCCCGCTGTCCTTCGTCATCCCCTCCTCGGTGGCCGGCTATGCGCTGCTGCACGAACGGCACGGCAGGCTGCCGATCCGCGAGGTGCTGGCACCGGTCGTGGCGCTGGCCAAGCGCGGCCTGCCGCAGGATTGGTACACCACGCTGAAGGTCGGCGCCGCGGCCGGGGTGCTGCGGCGCTATGCCGAGAGCGCGCGGATCTATCTGCCGGACGGGCTGCCGCCGGTGGCGCCCTACCAGGGGACGCCGGGCTTCTTCACCCTCGGGGCGCTGCCCGCGACCCTGGAGCGGCTGCAACAGGCCGGGCTGCAGGATTTCTATACGGGCGAGATCGCCGCGCAGATCGCCGCCGATGTGCGGGCCATGGGCGGGGTGCTGTCGGCCGCCGACCTCGCCGGCTGCCGGGCGCGGGTGCTGCCGGCGGTGGCGCTGCCCTGGCGCGGCAAGACGCTGATGCTCTCGAATGGGCTGACCGCGGCGCCCACCATGGCCCGGGTGCTGGCGCTGATGGCCGATGCGCCGATCGGTGCCGCCCCTTCGCCGGCCTGGTACGGCAGGCTGGCCCGCGCCATGCAGCGCGCCTATGGCGAACGGCTGGCCGGGCTGGGCGAGGCGGAACCGCCCAGGGACCCGCAAGGCGCCGAGACCTGCACCACGCATCTGACCGTCTGCGACAAGGACGGGATGATGGTGGCGATGACCACCACCCTGCTCTCCTCCTTCGGCTCCCGCGTGGTGCTGCCGCGGTCCGGCGTGCTGATGAACAATGGGGTGATGTGGTTCGACCCGCGGCCGGGCACGCCCAATGCGATCGCCCCGGGCAAGCGGCCGCTGACCAACATGTCGCCGGTGATCCTCGCCTCGGGCGACCAGCCGGAGATCGCCGCGGGCGCCTCGGGCGGCCGGCGGATCATGGCGGCGGTGCTGCAGATGCTGAGCTTCGTCAGCGAATTCGGCATGGACCCGGAGACGGCGGCGCATCATCCGCGGATCGATGTCTCGGGCCCGGAGGGCGTCACCGCCGACCGGCGGCTGCCGGCGGAGGTCCTGGCGGCGCTGGCGGCGGCCGGGGCCGGGGTGCCTGAGGTGGTCGAGCATTCGGCGATCCCGCTGAATTTCGCCTGCCCGAACCTCATCCAGCGCGGCCCGGGCGGCGCCGTCACCGGGATCAGCGACGCGATGAGCCCCTGGAGCGCCGCCGTCGCCGTCGCCTGAGCAGACTGAGCGGACTGGCGGACTGCGCCATCCTTGGGCAGCGGTGCCGCAGCGGCGCGCAGGGAGGATGGGTGGTGCCGTGGCCATTCGCGCGGGCCTGTCTTAGGCCCGTCGGTGGCACGCGAATTGCTGCCTCGCGGGCCTGATGCTGGGCCGGCGACGGCCGGCGCAACGGGGGCGAGACCATGGATATCGGCGTTTTCATTCCCATCAACAACAACGGCTGGATCATCTCGGCCAATTCGCCGCAGTACATGCCGAGCTTCGAGCTGAACAGGACGGTGGTCCAGAAGGCCGAGGGCTATGGCCTCGACTTCGCGCTGTCGATGATCAAGCTGCATGGCTTCGGTGGGAAGACCGAATTCTGGGACCATGGGCTCGAGAGCTTCACGCTGATGGCCGGCCTCGCCTCGGTCACCTCGAAGATCCGGCTCTATGCCTCGACCGCGGTGCTGACCATCCCGCCGGCAATCGTCGCCCGGATGGCGACCACGGTGGACAATATCTCGGGCGGCCGCTTCGGGGTGAACATCGTCTCCGGCTGGCACAAGGTCGAATACAGCCAGATGGGGATGTGGCCGGGCGACCAGTATTTCGCCAGGCGCTACGACTACAGCACCGAATACGTCCGCATCATGAAGGAGCTCTGGGAGACCGGGACCAGCGACCTCAAGGGCGAGTTCTTCCAGATGGACGAATGCAAGATGAGCCCGCCGCCCTCGGTGCCTATCAAGCTGGTCGCGGCCGGGCAGTCCGATCGCGGGATGGAATTCGCCGCGCAGTACTGCGACTTCAACTTCGCCCTCGGCGAAGGCGTGAACGAGCCGCTGAAATGCATCGACGTGCCGCGCCGGATGCTGGCCGCCGCCGCCAAGGCCGGGCGCGATGTCGGCTCCTATATCCTGTACATGATCATCGCCGACGAGACCGACGAGGCGGCGATGGCCAAGTGGGACAGCTACAATGCGGGGGCCGACCGCGAGGCCCTGGCGCATCTGCTGGGCCATGCCGCGGCGGATGTGAATACCGAGGCGACCTCGATGGCGGCGGCGATCCAGCGCTCCGCCTCGCCGATCAACTTCAACATGGGCACGCTGGTCGGCAGCTATGCCAATGTGGCGCGGATGCTGGACGAGGCGGCCACCATGCCGGGGGTGAAGGGCATCATGCTGACCTTCGACGATTTCATCCTGGGGATGGATAATTTCGGCACCCGCATCCAGCCGCTGATGCAATGCCGCAAGCACGTGCTGGCGGCGGCCGCCTAACCTTCAGCGCGGCAACCGCTTCCGGCCCTCCCCGGACGGGTCCAGGATAGGCTTCGAAATGGGCCGACCCGCCCGAGGTGATGCATGACCCAAGCCGCTACCCCGACCGATCCCGCCCTGATGTCCGCGGAGACGCTGCTCACGCTCTATGCGCGGCGGGCGCTGAGCCCGGTCGAGGCGCTGAAGGCGGTCACCGAGCGGATCGCCCGCTATAATCCCTGGGTCAATGCCTTCGCGGCGATGAACCCCCGCGCCCTGCAAGCGGCCGGGGAGAGCGAGGCGCGCTGGATGGCCGGGCGGCCGATCGGGCTCCTCGATGGCGTGCCGGCGACGGTCAAGGACCTGCTGAACCTGGCCGGCTTCCCGACCCGGCGCGGCAGCAAGACCACCGATGCGACGCCGGCCACCGAGGATGCCCCGGCGGTGCTGGGACTGAAGCAGGCCGGCGCCGTCATCCTCGGCAAGACCACCACCACGGAATTCGGCTGGAAATCGCCGGGCGACTGCCCACTGCATGGCATCACCCGCAATCCCTGGAACCGGCTGCGGACCGTGGGCGGTTCCTCCTCCGGCGCCGGCGCGGCGGGGGCGGCCTGCTTCGGGCCATTGCATATCGGGACGGATGCCGGCGGCTCGGTGCGCATTCCCGCCGCCTTCTGCGGGCTGGTGGGGCTGAAGCCCTCCTTCGGGCGCATCCCGCAATGGCCGCTCGGCGCCTTCGCCAACGTCGCCTGCGCCGGCCCGATGACGCGGACGGTGCGCGACAACGCGCTGCTGTTCTCGGCCCTGGCGCAGCACGACCTGCGCGATCCCTTCTGCCTGCCGGAGGCGGTGAATATCCCCGGGGGCGACTGGCGCGCCGGCATCGAGGATGGCGTCGCCGGGCTCCGCATCGGCCTGGTGCGCCGGCTCGGCTTCGCCCCGCCGCTCGATGCCGATGGCGAGGCCGTCCTGCAAGGCGCGGCGGCCCTGCTGCGCGAGCAGGGGGCCAT
>JAQGIA010000171.1 GCA_028291445.1 Belnapia sp. | reverse complement strand
GGCCAGACCGCGGCATTGCGGGCACAGTCGGCGATATAGATTGCACTGGTTAAGGTCTGGCTCACGCAATGCATGCTATAGGGCTTGCTCACCACGCCTTCCATGCGAAACATGCCGGGTGTTGCCTCGCCTTTTGCTAGAGGGAACCGGGGGTACTGACCGTGATGAATGTCGCTTCCGGCGCCGGCGCGCCCCATGAACGCTTCGCGGCGGGTCGCCTGCTGGCCTTGGCCGGCCTGCTGGCCGCGCTCGGCGGTTGCGCCGCCCTGCAGTCCGGCGCCGCTCCCGGCGACATGGCCCCCGTCGAGGCCGTGCAGCCGATGGATGCGGTGGCGAGCTTCGCCGCCAGCGCCCGGCCCGGTGCGGAATCCGTCATCCTGGTGCCGGAGACCGGCCGCAACACCCGGGTCCGCCTGATGCGCGCCTACAACGCCGCCAGCGGCCGCGAATGCCGCGAGGTGCTGATCGGCACCGGCGGGGAGGAGCGCTCCCGCCTGGTCTGCCAGGTGGGAGGTCAGGCAGGGGGCAGCCAATGGGCCGATGCCCGGCCGTTGCTGCGGGGCGGCGGCTCCCAGCGCCCGTGAGCGGGACCTTCCGCCATCCCGTCCTGCCGCATGGCCTGCGCAAGCCGGAGGGGATCGGCACCGCCTTCCGCCGGCAGATGCGGGTCGTCGGCGCGCTGACGCTGCGCGAACTCGGTACCCGCTTCGGCCGCGACAACCTCGGCTACCTCTGGCTCTTCCTCGAACCGGCCATGCTCGGCGGCGCCATCGGGCTGCTGCACCACATCGCCCAGCAGGGGCTGCCTGGCGGCCTCAACCCGCTGGAATTCTGGGTGATCGGCTACATCCCCTTCTACATGCTGCGCGGCATCATCAATCGCGCCCCGGTCGCCATCCAGGCCAACCAGTCGCTGCTCTATCATCGCCACATCACCCTGCTCGACATCCTGATCTCGCGCAGCCTGCTGGAAGGCGCCGCGGTGCTCGGCGCGCTGGTCGTCTTCCTGGCGCTGTTCGGCCTGGTCTTCGGCCATTGGCCGGCGGACCCCTTCAAGATGCTGGCCGGCATGGTGCTGATGTTCCTGTTCAGCCATGGCGTCGCCGTGCTGATCGCCGCCGGCGCGGTCTATACTGAGATCTTCGAGCGGGTGGTCCACCTCGTCACCTACCTCACCCTGCCCATCACGGGCGCCTTCTTCATGGTGTTCTGGCTGCCCTACGAGGCGCAGCAGGCGGCGCTCTGGGTGCCGACGGTGCATATGTTCGAGCTGATCCGCGACGGCCACTTCGGCAAGGCGGTGCCGACGCAATACGACATCGGCTACGTGGTCGGCTGGATCGCCGCGCTGAACCTGCTCGGCATGGCGGCGCTGCGCCACGCCCGCCGCGACCTGGTGCTGTAGCCGCGTGATCCGGCTCAACGGCATCCACAAATCCTACAAGACCCATCTGGGCACGCGGGCGGTGCTGCGCGGCATCGACGCCACCTTCCAGCTTGGCGAGAAGATCGGCATCCTCGGCCGCAACGGCGCCGGCAAGACCACGCTGCTGCGGCTGATCGCCGGCGTGGAATATCCGAACAGCGGCTCGATCGAACGGCGGATGACCGTGTCCTGGCCGCTCGGCTTCGCCGGCGCCATGCACTACAGCATCTCCGGCGCCGACAATGCCCGCTTCATAGCCCGCATCTACGAGAAACCCATCGAGGAAACGGTGGGTTTCGTCGAGGATTTCGCCGAGCTTGGGGAATACTACCGGCTGCCGGTGCGCACCTATTCCTCCGGCATGATCATGCGGCTGGGCTTCGCCCTGTCGCTCGCGGTCGATTTCGAATGCTACCTGGTGGATGAGGTCATCGCCGTCGGCGACACCCGCTTCGGGGAACGTTGCCGCAAGGCGCTCGCCGATCGCCAGGCCAGGAGCACGCTGCTCCTTGTCTCCCATATCCCGGACACGGTGCGGGCCTTCTGCACCTCGGCCGCGGTCCTCAACGATGGTAGGCTGACCCGATATGACGATCTGGACGAAGCGATCGCCGTCTACCAAGCTGCCTGATGCAGCGGGGTCCCTCGATACCGCCGGCTGGTCGGGACCCGTCGCGGCCCCCGCCGGTTTTTCCGCGCGGCTGCGCCGTACCGCCAGGCGCAACGCCTTCAAGCTGACGGTACTGCTGCCAAGCCTGGTCGCCGCGCTCTACCTCGGCTTCGTCGCCACCCCGCAGTTCGATTCCGAGGCCCGCTTCCTGATCCGCGGCCGCGCCCCCGCGGCACCTTCGGGCATCGGCGAGATGATGGCCGGCGCCGGCTTCCGCCCCTCGCACGAGGATGCCATGGGCATCCGCGACTACCTGCAATCGCATGATGCGGTCGGCGCCTTGCGCAGCCGGCTGCCGCTGGTCGACATCTTCCGCCGGCCCGAGGCCGACAGCATCGCCCGGCTCTGGTGGGAGGCGCCGAGCGCCGAGCGCCTGCTCGATTATTACCGCCGCATGGTCACCGTCGAATACGACACCACCAGCGGCATCACCGCGCTCCGCGTCCACAGCTTCCGCGCCGAGGATTCGCAGGCCATCGCCCAGCAATTGCTGAGCCTGTCGGAAGCCATGGTGAACCGGCTGAACGAGCGGCTGCAGCAGGACGGCCTGCGGGTCGCGCGGGAAGAACTGGGTCGCGCCGAGGGTCGCCTCGCCGACGCCCAGATGGCGATGACCAATTTCCGCGAGCGCGAGCGTGCCGTCGATCCCTCCCGCTCCGCCGCCGTCGCGGTCGAGAACATCGGCAAGCTGGAAGGCGCCCTGGCCCAGGTCCGCGCCGAGATGGGCGAGGCCATCCGCTTCGCCCGCGCCGACAATCCCCGGGTCGTCACCCTGCGCAACCGGATCGAGGCGCTGAGCGCCCAGGTCGCCGAGGAGCGCAAGCGGACCAGCGCCAATGAAAGCGGCCTGTCGCAGCAGATCGGCGAGTTCGAGCGGCTGAGCCTGGAGCGTGAGCTGGCGCGCGGCCAGCTGAGCTCCGCCACCGCGTCGCTGGAGAAGGCGCGGGTCGATGCCCAGCGCCAGCAGCTTTTCCTGCTCCGCGTGGTCGAGCCCAACCTCGCGGAATATGCCCGCTACCCGAAGGCGCTGCTCACCGTGCTCTACCTGTTCCTGGCCTTGTCGGTCGCCTATGGCCTGGCCTGGCTGCTGGTCGCCGGCATGCGCGAACATGCTGCCTGAGCGCTTGTACGAATGCCCGCCAGCACTGCATTACGAAGGAATTTTTTCATGAACCAACCGGGCATTCCTGCACCAACCCGATCGCTGCGCCGGCGCTGATCCGATGCGTCGCATAGCGCGCCGGAATGGCGCATTTCTGGGTGCAGCCTTGCTGGGCACCGCCTCGATCCTCGCCCTGCCCACCATGGCGCAGACGCCGTTGCAGAACCTGCAGGCCGTGCAGCAGCAGCAGCTCCTGAACCAATCGGCCGCCGGGCTGGCAGCCAGCCGCCCTGGCCAGGTCTCGCCGGTCGGCCCCACGGTACAGACCCTGCCGAGCCTGC
>JAQGIA010000160.1 GCA_028291445.1 Belnapia sp. | reverse complement strand
TGGCGCGCCGCGCGCTCGGCCCGGGCGCGATCCGCCGGGCGAAGGGGCCGTGGCGGGTCGCCAGGGATCGCCTCAGGGGCGGCCAGGGCCTCGGTGGGTGGGTCGGATACGGCCTTCGGCATGGGGCGGAAGCTGTGCGCGGTCCAGCCCGGCGTCAACCGGCTGGCCGGCATGGCGCCCCATCGGTGAGCCAAGGCTTCCGGCTGATCTTCAAGCCGACCGGCAGGAACGTGAAGCGCGCCGCCGCGGCCCGGCGGCTATCGGGTAGCCCCGCCGCAGGCCATGCCATGAAGGATACCCCGTGAAGGGATCGAGCGTCCCGCTTTCGCTGCCGCGCCGACTGGCGACGGAATTCTCCTATGCCGCGCGGCGGGTGCCGCGCGCCACGCTGTCGATGCGCCTCGACCTCACCCCGCTGGTCGCCGCGCGGGAGCTGGCGGCCGAGCGGCCACCCTGGTCCGCCCTGTTCGCCCGTGCCTATGGGCTGGCGGCGCAGCAGATACCGGCATTGCGCCAGATCTATGTCCAGCTGCCCTGGCCGCGGCTGTACCAATTGCCGGCCGCGGTCGGCTGCGTGGTCATCGCCCGCGACTGGCAGGGCGAGCCCGCGCTGTTCTTCGCCCGCATCAAGGACCCCGGCGCCCAGCCCCTGGCCGAGATCGCCGCCCGCATCCGCGAGGCCAAGACCGCGCCGGTCGAGAGCCTGCGCGACAATCGCCGCGCCCTGGCGGTGGCCCGGCTGCCCTGGCCGTTGCGGCGGCTGCTGTTCTGGCTCGGGCTGAACCTCGGCCGGCAAGTGCCCAATTGGTACGGCAGCTTCGGGGTTTCGGTGCTGGGGGCGGAGCGGGTCGCCATCAGCTCGGTCATCGCGCCCTGGGCGGGCTTCCTGAACTACGGCCCGATCGGCCCGGATGGGGTGGCGGAGGTGTTCTTTTCGTTCGACCACCGGGTGATGGATGGGCTGGCCGGCGCCCGGGCCTTGCAGGCGCTGGAACGCATGCTGCTCGGGCCGGTGCTGGCGGAGCTGCGCGGCCTGGCCCAGGCGCCCCGGCCGGAACCGGAATTGGGGCCATGGCCGGTGGCTCCCGCATGGTCGCTGCAGCAGGCGGGGGATTAGCGGGGCACCGCGTTGCGGCGATGCCGGGCTTGGGGCAAGCTTCGATCGCCCATCGGGCAGGGGAGGAAATAAAATGCGTCTCGCCGCCTTGCCGGCCTCCGGGCCGGTCTTCGGGCCGACTTCCGGGCCGGCTCCCTTGAGCCGAAGCGCGCTTCTGCCTGGTCGAAGCCCCACTTCGCATCGAAGCCAAAAGTCCCATCGAATCATGGAGTCGCGCGCTTGAAGCCGACCGACATCCGCAATCCCGACTATTTCCATAAGGTCGTCGATTGCCAATGGGCCTGTCCGGCCCACACGCCCGTCCCCGAATACATCCGGATGATCGCCGCGGGGCGCTATTCGGATGCCTATATGGTCAACTGGCATTCCAACGTCTTCCCGGGCGTGCTCGGCCGGACCTGCGACCGCCCCTGCGAGCCGGCCTGCCGGCGCGGGCGGGTCGAGGAGGAGCCGGTGGCGATCTGCCGGCTGAAGCGCGTCGCCGCCGACAACAAGGAAGGCATCCTGGCCCGGCTGCCGCCGATCCCCGAGACCGGCAACGGCAAGCGCATCGCCTGCATCGGCGCCGGCCCCTCCAGCCTGACCGTCGCCCGCGACCTCGCCCCGCTGGGCTACGAGGTCCATGTGTACGATGAGCAGGCCAAGGGCGGCGGCTTCATCCGCAGCCAGATCCCGCGCTTCCGCCTGCCCGAGAGCGTGATCGACGAGGAGGTCGGCTACATCACCGACCGCGGCGGCGTCGTGACGCATTACAACCAGCGGGTCGACAGCCTGAAGGGCCTGCTGGCCGAGGGCTACGACGCCATATTCGTCGGCGCCGGCGCGCCGCGCGGACGCGACCTCGACGTGCCGGGCCGCGCCGAGGCGGCCGCCCATATCCACATCGGGATCGACTGGCTGTCCTCGGTGTCCTTCGGCCATATCGAGCAAGTCGGCCGCCGCGTCATCGTGCTCGGCGGCGGCAATACCGCGATGGATTGCTGCCGCTCCGCCCGTCGCCTCGGCGGCGAGGAAGTGACGGTGGTGGTGCGTTCGGGCTTCGCGGAGATGAAGGCCAGCCCCTGGGAAAAGGACGACGCGCAGCATGAGGGGATCCCGATCCGCAACTGGCTGGTGCCGAAGGAAGTGCTGCACGACAACGGCCGCCTGACCGGCATGGTCTTCGAGACGGTCAAGGCCGAGCGCGACGCCAAGGGACGCCGCCAACTGGTGAATGCCGGCGAGCCGGATGTGGTGATCGAGGCCGACGAGGTGCTGGTCGCCATCGGCCAGGAGAATGCCTTCCCCTGGATCGAGCAGGACCTCGGCCTGGAATTCGACCGCTGGGGCCTGCCGGTCCTCAACCCGTCGTCGCTGCAATCGACGCTGCCGCAGGTCTTCTTCGGCGGCGATGCGGCCTTCGGCCCGAAGAACATCATCTGGGCGGTGGCGCATGGCCACGAGGCCGCCGTGTCCATCGACCTGTTCTGCCAGAACGAGGACGTCACCGTGCGGCCGCCGCCGGAGGTGGTGATGTCCAGCCAGAAGATGGGCATCCATGAATGGAGCTACGACAGCGGCGTCTCGCTCGACCTGCGCTTCAAGGTGCCGCATGCCGAGAACGAGGTCGCGTTGCGCGACATCAGGACCGAGGTCGAGCTGGGCTACGACCGCGAGCTGGCCTTCAAGGAAGCCCAGCGCTGCCTGAATTGCGACGTGCAGACGGTATTCGTGCCCAGCCTCTGCATCGAATGCGATGCCTGCGTCGATATCTGCCCGGTCGACTGCATCACCTTCACGCCGGATGGCGAGGAGGCCGAGCTGCGCGACCGGCTGAAGATGCCGGCGTTGAACCTGACCCAGGACATCTACGTGGCCGACGGGCTGAAGACCGGCCGCGTCATGGTGAAGGACGAGGACGTCTGCCTGCATTGCGGGCTCTGCGCCGAGCGTTGCCCGACCGGTGCCTGGGACATGCAGAAATTCCTGCTGGAAACGGCGAAGCCGAAGCTTGAGAGGGTGCACGCATGTCAGGCGTGACAGGATTGGGCGCGATCACGGCGACCAATGACTTCGTCGTCAAATTCGCCAATGTCAACGGCTCGGGTTCGGCCAGCGCCAACCAGCTGTTTGCCAAGGCGATCCTGCGCATGGGCATCCCAATCGCGTCGCGCAACATCTTCCCGAGCAATATCCAGGGGCTGCCGACCTGGTTCGAGGTGCGCGTCAGCGGCGAGGGGCATCTGGGACGGCGCGGCGGCGTCGACCTCATGGTGGCGATGAACCCGCAGACCTGGGACCGCGACGTCGCCGAGATCGATGCCGGCGGCTACCTGTTCTACGACAGCACGAGGCCGCTGCCGCAATCCCGCTTCCGCGCCGATATCAACGTCATCGGCGTGCCGCTGACCGCGCTGTGCAACGCCGCCTATACCGATGCGCGGCAGCGCCAGCTGTTCAAGAACATCATGTATGTCGGCGCGCTCTCGGCGCTGCTGGGGATCGACCCCGCGGTGGTCGAGACGCTGCTCTCCGAGGCCTACAAGGGCAAGGAGAAGCTGGCCAAGCCGAATCGCGATGCCTTCCACATGGGCCGCGACTGGGCCCTGGCGAACCTGCCCTGCCCGCTCGGCCTGCGGCTGGCGCGCGCCGACAAGGTGGGCGAGCGCATCTATGTCGACGGCAACAGTGCCGCCGGGCTGGGCGCGGTCTATGGCGGCGCCACCGTCTGCGCCTGGTATCCCATCACCCCCTCGACCTCGCTGGCCGAGGGTTTCGAGAAATACTGCAAGCGGTTCCGCACCGAGCCGGGGACCGGCAAGAAGCGCTACGCCATCGTCCAGGCCGAGGATGAACTGGCCTCGATCGGCATCGTCATCGGTGCCGCCTGGAACGGCGCACGGGCCTTCACCGCCACCTCCGGCCCGGGGATCTCGCTGATGCAGGAATTCGTGGGCCTGTCCTATTTCGCCGAAATCCCCTCGGTGATCTTCGACGTGCAGCGGGCGGGGCCCTCCACCGGCATGCCGACCCGCACCCAGCAATCCGACGTGCTGGCGGCGGCCTATGCCAGCCATGGCGACACCAAGCATATCGTGTTGTTCCCCGAGGATCCGCACGAGTGCTTCCAATTCGGCGCCGATGCCTTCGACCTCGCCGACCGCTTCCAGCAGCCGGTCTTCGTGCTGCTCGACCTCGACATCGGGATGAACGACTGGCTCTGCGAGCCCTTCGCCTGGGATGATGCGCGGCGGATGGACCGCGGCAAGGTCATGACGGCGGAGGAGCTCGAAGCGGGCAAGGTATTCGGCCGCTACCTCGATGCCGATGGCGACGGCATCCCCTACCGCACCTATCCCGGCACCCATCCGAACAAGGGCGCCTTCTTTACCCGCGGCACCTCGCGCGACCGCTTCGCCAAATACACCGAGGTCGGCGCCGCCTACGTGGACAACATGACGCGGCTGCTGCAGAAATTCGAGACGGCGAAGCGCGTGGTGCCGCGTCCGGTGCTGCGCCAGGCGCCCAAGCCGACGCGGACCGGGGTGATCTACTACGGCAGTTCCTCCGCCGCCATGCAGGAGGCGCTGACGGCGCTGGAGGCGGAGGGCGTCGCGGTGGATGCGCTGCGCATCCGCGCCTTCCCCTTCCACCCGGATGTGGATGATTTCGTCGCCGCGCACGACAAGGTCTTCGTGGTCGAGCAGAACCGCGACGCCCAGCTGCGCACCCTGCTGATGAACGAATGCAGCATCGCCCCGCAGCGCCTCATTCCCGTCCTGCACTACGACGGGACGCCGATCACCGCGCGCTTCATCCGCGCCGCCATCGGCGACAAGGTGCTCGCCCCGCAAAGCCTGGCCGGAGTCGCCGCAGAATGAGCTTCCTTCCGAAACCCAAGCTGCACCATCCGCGCCTGCCGGTGAACGCCCTCGGCTTCACCCGGCGCGACTACGAAGGTGCGATCAGCACGCTATGCGCCGGCTGCGGCCATGACAGCATCAGCGCCGCCATCATCCAGGCCTGCTTCGAGCTGGATATCGAGCCGCATCGCGTGGCGAAGATGTCCGGCATCGGCTGTTCGTCGAAGACGCCGGATTACTTCCTCGGCGCCAGCCACGGCTTCAATTCGGTGCATGGCCGGATGCCCAGCGTGCTGACCGGGGCCAATCTGGCGAACCGGGATTTGCTGTACCTCGGCGTCTCCGGCGACGGCGACAGCGCCTCGATCGGCTTCGGGCAATTCGCCCACAGCATCCGCCGCGGCGTGAATATGACCTATATCGTCGAGAACAACGGGGTCTACGGCCTGACCAAGGGGCAATTCTCCGCCACCTCGGACAAGGGCTCCAAGGCGAAGAAGGGCGCGATCAACCTCGATGAGGCGATCGACCTGATCGGCATCGCGCTGCAACTGGGCGCGACCTATGTCGGCCGCAGCTTCTCCGGCGACAAGGACCAGCTCGTCCCGCTCATCAAGGGCGCGATGCGGCACGACGGGCCGGCCTTCATCGACTGCATCAGCCCCTGCGTCGCCTTCAACAACCACGAGGGCTCGACGAAATCCTACGAATTCGTCCGCGAACACAATGAAGCGATGAACCGGCTGGACGTCATCATCGGCCGTGATCCCATCACCGCCGACTATGCCCCGGGCGAGGTGCGCGACGTGCAGCAGCACGATGGCTCGATCCTGCGGCTGCGCAAGCTGCATGCCGAATACGACCCGACCGACCGCGTCGGCGCCATGCATCACCTGCATGAGCGCAAGGCGGCCGGGGAGATCGTGACCGGGCTGCTCTACATCGAGCCGGAGCCGCAGGATATGCACGCCAATCTCGACACCGTGGCGCTGCCGCTGAACCGGCTTGGCGATGCGGCGCTGGTGCCGGGTGCCGCGGCGCTGGAGGCGCTGAACGCCGGGCTGCGCTGACCGGCTGGATCGGCGCTGACAACAGCGCCGATCATGCTTCAACGCCTCGTGGCGCAGCCGTTGCGCACATGCGCCGCCTCGGTCGCGTTCAGCGCCAGGCCCTGCTGATAGCGGAACGCCGCGCGGGTGCAGGCCGGGTCGATCCGCGGCGGGGCGGTGCTGGCACGGCGCAGCGGTGGCGGGGGCGGCGCCGGGGGCGGCAGGGCCAGGACGGCTGCCTGCAACGGTGCTGGCGCGGCCGGTTCGGACGGTGTCGGAGGCGCCTCCGCGTCGGCCTGCTGCCGGGGCTCGGGCTGCGGCATCGGCAGGGTGACCCGCTCGATCGGCGGCAGCACCGGCGGCTGAACGGCGGTGGCAGCCGCCTCCGGCTGCGGTTCGGCAGGCATCACCTGAGCTGCCGCGGCCTCCGGTGCCAGGGCCGCGATCGGGGCCGGCGCCATCGCCGTCAGGCTGGCCGGAGGTTCGGGCGCCGGGCCGGGACCGCCGGCCACCAGCAGCAGGATCCCGACCAGGACCAGGCTACCGGCAACCGCCCCGCCCAACTTCAGCGTAGACAGCCGGCGGCGCCGCGGTGGTTCGTCATCGGCCTCGTCCGGCAGCAATCCCACGGCCGGCGCGGCGCGCGGGGGCGGCGACCTGCCGGGCACTTCCCAGCCCGCGTCGAGCGCGAGCGCGACCTGGGCCGCGGCGATCCAGGACTCCCGGCCCGGGACGGTCAGCGGCGGCAGGGTGCCGAAACCCTCGGCCAGCAGCCCCGGCAGGGCCCGCACCGCGCCGATCTCGATCCGGCCGTGCCAGACCGGCAGCGTGCCGGGAAAGCTCTGCCAGAAATTTTCCGCCGCCAGGACGCGGCGCAACCGGGCCTCGGCATTGGGCGTGGCATTCGGCGCGATATCGACCAGCGCCACGCCGATCGCCGGATGCGCCAGGGCGTGGCAGCCACTGGAAGGGCCGACCGGACCCGCGGTGCCGAAGCGGCTACGGCCGAGCAGCCGCCAGCCTGGCGGCAATGCCGACAACAGGAGGTTCGGCGTACCGTCCGGCGCGATCCGAGGCTGTTGCAGTCCCACCTGAGCCGCCTGGTCCACCGCGTTCCCCCGGAGCCATCACTGCTTGAATAAAACGACGCGATCCATGGTCGGTTGCATTGGCGAGACGGGTTGTGCGCGGGTGTGGCAATCCGGTCGTGTTGAGGTGGCCATGTTCAGGGCGCCTCGATCCTGGGGAAGATGTCGCCATAGGCGCGGCGCAGTTCGGCGATCTGCTCGGGCGGCGGCTGGGCATAGCTGCGGCGCCGGCTGGTGAAGCGGCCGCCCATCAGCCGGTCGAGCTTCACCGCCGTCTCGCCCGCCTTGAGCAGCGCGACGGCGGCGTTCAGCACTGGCGCGCCCTGGCCGGCATCCTGGATGCCGGCTTCCGCCAGCAGGATCATCGCCACGCCGGCGGCGGGGATCACCACCTCGGCGCCACGGGCAACGCAAGCCTCGGCGGCGGCGGTGAACTGGCCGATGATGCGGCTGGCCGCCTCGCCCCCGGCGAAGGCGGCGTCGAGGTCGACCAGCCGGTCCACCCGCATCCGCTCCACCGCCACCACGCGGCTGGACAGCCCGGCCAGGAGGATGTTCTCCGCCACCTTGCCCTGGTGCTTGTCGTTGGCGACCACCAGGCCGATGGAGGCACCCATCTGGCAGGCGGTCAGCAACGCCGTCTCACACAGGCCGAGCACCGGGATGGCGACCATCTCCCGCGCCGGGCGCAGGCCGGGGTCGGCGATATTGCCCAGCAGCACGGCATCGAAGCCCTCGGCCTCGGCGCGGGCGACATTCTCCAGCACCTCGATGGTCTCGATGAATTCGAGGCTGCGGTACTGGTCGCCGATGCCGCCGCGGCGGGTGATGCCATGGATCGCCACCTCGGTGCCGGGGTCGGCGGCGGCGGCCAGGGTGCGGTGCAGGGCGGCGGTATAGGCCGGCCAGGCCTCCGGCCGGGTCATCGACTGGTACCAGAGGCGGATCGGCCTCACAGATCGGCGCGCCAGATCCAGAGCGCGACCAGCAGGCTGACGGCGATGCCCAGCAGCATCGGCCCGGTGCCGATCACCGCCAGGTCGCGGGTGATGGCGGTCCAGAGCACCATCACCCCGATGCCGACGGCGATGCCGCCGACGAAGGAAGCGCGGGATTTCTTGATCCGGCCGCCATCCAGCGGGGTCAGCGCGGCCATGGCGCTATTCCGCCGCCATGACGCGCGGCCGGCCGGCGCGCGGGTCGTCCAGGGTGTGCTTCACCCGCTTCAGGTCGCCCCTGACATGCCCCGCGTCATAGCCGTTCAGCAGATGCCCGAGCAGCCCGCGCCGGAGGTCGCTGGTGCCGAAGAACCAGTCGGCGATCGGGTAGGTCAGGTTGAAGTTGCGTTCCATCATGATGGCGGTGTTGTGGTGCGCCGCATGATGCCGCCGGATGGTGTTGATGAAGGGCAGGTGCCGGATGATCCGGTCGTCCTTCACATGGCAGCAGAAATGGAAGAACTCGTAGTTCAGATACAGCGCGGTGTTGGTGATCAGCAGCAGCCAGCCGGCATCGGGGAAGCCGAGGCTCCGCATGATCCAGGCCGGCACCAGCGACAGCGCCAGGAAGGTGATCAGCGCATAGGGCGGGAAGAAGACGATGCGGAAGTCCCGCGTATCGTCCACCGTGTACTCATGCTCGGTGAAGAACTGGTGATGCGCCAGGGTGTGCCGCTTGTAGATTCCCATGAAGCCGCGGCGGGGCCGGTGCATGACGTATTTGTGGATCCACCACTCGAAGACATTGGCGCCGAGGAAGGCCGCGGGCACCACCAGCCATTCGTACCAGACCGGCGACTGCAACTGCCGCGCGGCGTACCAGATGGCGGCGCCGCCGATGGCGTAGATCAGCGCCACATGCACCCAGCCATGGTACAGCGCGCCGATCTTCGAGCGGAAATCCGCCCGGAAGGCCTGCTGCCGGCGGGACAGCCTTTCGCGCTTCAGCGCCTCGCCCGAGCCATCCATGCCGCATCGCTCCCGTAACCCTGGACTGATATATCAGCGCCATGGCGGCGGGCTGTCAAGGCCGGGTTCCATCAAGGCCGGGCTCCATCAAGGCCGGGTTCCATCAAGGCTCTGGTCCGACGGTCGCGCGGGTAAAACTCTCGATATAGTCGATCAGCCGATCGGAGGCGGCGGCGGCCTCCTCCGGCGTGCCGTCGGCGATGGTCTGGGCCAGCGCCGCATGGGCGGCGGAGGCCTCCGGCAGTCCTGCGCTGCGCCGCCAATGGATGAACCAGAAGCGGCGCGACAGCCCGTGCATCAGCGCCATGGCGGCGGCGGCGAATTCATTGTGCGCGGCCTCCAGCAACAGCAGGTTCAGCTCGCGGTCCAGCCGCAGGAAGCCGGTCTCGTCATTGGTGGCGGCGGTCCGGTGCATGGCCTCGGCGATGCCGCGCAGCCGGGCCCGTTGCGGCGCATCGGCCCTTCGCGCGGCGGCCCGCGCCGTCAGCCGCTCGATCTCCCGGCGGACCTCCAGCAGGCGGAGCTGCTCGCGGATATCGACGGCGGCGACGACGATCCCCCGCCGCGGCAGGATGCGCACCAGCCGCTCCCGCGCCAGGCGCTGCAACGCCTCCCGCACCGGGGTACGGCCGAAGCCGGACCGCGCCGAAAGCTGCGCCTCGCTCACCACCTCCCCGGGCTTCAGCGACAGGGTGACGATGGCTTCCTCGATGGCGCGATAGGCCTGTTCGGTCAGCGTCGCATCGGCGTCGGCAGCGGCGCTGCGGCGGCGACGGAAGCTGGGCCCGGGACCAGGGGCGGCGGAGGCACGGCGTGGCGGCATCTGATCGGGCATGGCTACAGGCTTTTGCGGGAAGCCGTGCCGAATGCAACCACCCTAGTTGACAGCCGGGAGCGGCGCGGCGACACTGCATGCGAGAGATATATCAAGCGGTACATCAGCATTGGTATATCCGCCCTGCGGAAAGCCGGGTTTAGGGAGGTTTGCTACCAGTGGGTTGAGCGTGCATCTGCGGCCATGGCCGTCAGATGTGCGCTCCCTTTCGCATGAGCGGCTCCAGGGCCGCCGCGATATCCGCGGAGGTCAGCAGCCAGGCATTATCGAGTTCGGCGACGACCTCGCGCATGACATCCTCCACCAGCGGCAGGGCGCGGGCCGGATCCCCCAGATGGTCGCATAGCAGGGCCAGCGCGAGCTGGCGCGGACCGTCGCCCTCGTAGGTCCATTCGTAGCCCATGGGCGAAAACACCTTCACCCCAAAGCAGGGGTCGAGCGGCGCGCCATCCACCGTCACCTCGGCGCCCGCCAGGCCACGGCCGCCCTCATAAATCTTCATGCGGCATTTCCCTCCTCGAAGACGATCCCCTCGTCAAAAACGACCACCGAGCGGATCGCCCGGCCCTGCCGGAGCGCTGCGAAACCGGCGTTGATATCGGCCAGCCGGATGCGGTCGGTGACCAGACTGTCGAGGTCGAGCCGGCCATCCAAATAGGCGGCGGCCATGGCGGGGAAATCCTCGGCCGGCCGGGCCCCGCCGTAGCTGCTGCGGATGATGCGCTTCTCCTGCATCAGCGCGCCCCAGCGGAAGCCCAGCTCGGCATTCACCCCGAGCTTGCCGAGCCAGACCACCCGGCCGCCGGGCCGCACCGCCTCGACGCTGGTGCGGAAGGCGGCGGGACTACCGGCGGCCTCGATCACCACATCGGCGCCGCGCCCGCCGGTCAGCGCGCGGGCCAGCGCCGCGGGGTCCTCGGCGGCCGGGTCGCAGAGCGCCACGGCACCGGCCGCCTCGGCCATCGCCCGCCGGGCCGGGTTGGGATCGACCGCGATGACCCGCCTAGCACCGGCCAACCGGGCCCCCTGGATGGCGGCGAGGCCGACCGCCCCGGCGCCCAGCACCAGCACCGTCTCGCCCCAGGCGATGCCCGCGATGCGGGTCGCCGCGCCGAAACCGGTCATCACCGCGCAGCCGAGCAGGCAGGCGCGGTCGAGCGGCATCGCCGCGGGCACCCGCACCGCCTGCTGCGCCGGCACCACCAGATATTCCGCGAAGCCGCCGAGGTACATCAGCTGATGCAGCGGCGCGCCATCGTCGCAGGCGAAGCGCGGCCTTCCGTCGAAATGCGCCGCCTTCGGCCCCTGCGCCAGATACTGGTCGCAGAGGATCGGCTGCGCCCGGTCGCAGTGGAAGCAATGCCCGCAATGCGGGTTCCAGGACAGCACCACCGGGTCGCCGACCGCGAGGCTGGCGACCCCCTCGCCCAGCGCAGCGATCCGCCCGGCCACCTCATGCCCCAGCACCGCCGGCAGGGTCAGGCCGAGCTGGCCGTCGATGACTTCAAGATCGGTGTGGCAGAGCGAGGCGGCGGCGACGCGTACCAGCACGTCGCCGGGGCCGACCGGGCCGACCGCGACCTCCTCGATCGCCATCGGCTGGCCGATGGCGCGCAGCACCGCCGCACGAGCCCGCAGACTCCCCTCCGCCATGGCGCCGCCTCCGTTGTCGGGGCGGAACCTACTCCATGGCGCACTGATATGTCACGGCCCGCAACGCACCAGCCCGTCGACGGCCAGGCACCCCCAGGGGCCGCAGATCAGCGGGTTCACCTCCGCCTCCTCCAGCTTCTCGCCGGCCTCGGCGACCAGCACGGAGAAGGCCGAGACGGCGGCGGCGACCGCGGCGATATCCGCCTTGGGCGCGCCGCGGAAGCCATCCAGCAAGGGGAAGCCCTTGAGGCTGCGGAGCATGGCCTCGGCCCGGGCCGGGCTGACCGGTGCCAGGTCCAGCGCCACGTCGCGCCACAGCTCGGCCTGCACCCCGCCGGTGCCGACCAGCACGAGCGAGCCGAATTGGCCATCCCGCCGGGCGCCGAGGATCAGCTCCGTTCCGGTCCGCGACATGCGCTGCACCAGCACGCCATCCAGCCGGGCCTGCGGCGCATGCTGCTTCGCGCTGGCCATGATGGCGGCGAAGGCGGCTTCGACCGCCGGCCCATCGGCGAGGTTCAGCTTCACGCCGCCGACCTCGGTCTTATGGGCGATGTCGGGGCTGTCCAGCTTGAGGACCACCGGGAAGCCGAGCGATGCCGCCTCGGCCGCCGCGGCCGCCGGCGTCGCCGCCCGGCGTTCCTCGACCACCGGCACGCCCACCTTGGCGAACAGCGCCTTGGCTTCCGCCTCCATCAGCACCGCACCCTTGCCGGGCAGCGAGGCGATGGCCGCGCCCAGCCCAGCCGGCGCCGCGACCGGCCCAGGCACCACCCGGCCGTAGTATTCCAGCCAGAGCCGGATCGCGTTCATCAGCCGGCGCATGGAGCGGAAGACGATCAGCTCCGGCACGGAATCCGCCTTCTCGACGCCGGGGCCTTCCAGCCGCTCGGGAATCCAGGCGATGATGAGCGGCTTGCCGAACTTCGCCGCATAGGGCCGCAGCTGCTCCATCCGCAGCTGCGTCGA
>JAQGIA010000153.1 GCA_028291445.1 Belnapia sp. | reverse complement strand
GGCGAGGCGGACGGCGGGCAGGCTGGGCGCCGCGACCGTGGCGACGGCGCCGGCGGGGCAGAGCGGGCAGCTGTCGTGCGCTGCCGGCCCCGGCTCCGCCGGTTGGCCCTCGGCATCGAGGTGGAGGGTGCGGATGCCCTCGGTGGTGCAGATCTCGACGGCGCCGCCGGTCCCCGGCGCGGCCAGGCCCATCGTGGCAAGGCCCGTCGTGGCAAGGCCCATCGTGGCAAGGCAGTGCGCGAAGGCACTGCCCCACTGCAGCGACAGCAGCAGGGCAAGCACCACCGCCAGCAAGGGGGAACGCCGGACCATGCCTGGGCTATGCCGCAGCCGCAGCGGCTTGTCACGCGGTTGGGCCACGCGCCGAATTGACGCGGCGGCGCTTCCGCAGGATTTTGCCCTATGTCCGATATCCAAGCCCCCTCGCTCGCGCCGCTGCTCGGGCAGCTCGCGGCCCTGCTCGGCCCGCGCGGCATCCTGACCGACCCGCAGGATGTGCTGCCCCACCTGTCGGATTGGCGCGCCCTGTACCAGGGCCGCAGCCCCTGCGTGCTGCGGCCGGCGAGCACGGCGGAGCTGGCCGCGGTGGTGAAGCTCTGCGCCGCCGCCGGGGCGCCGCTGGTGCCGCAGGGCGGCAATACCTCGATGGTCGGCGGCGCCACCCCGGATGAGGGCGGCCGCCAGCTCATCGTCTCGCTGGCCCGGCTGAACCGGCTGCGCGACATCGATCCGCTGGACATGACCATGACCGCCGAGGCCGGGGTCATCGTCAAGGCGGCGCAGGAGGCCGCGGCCGGGGCCGGCTGCCTGTTTCCGCTGTCCTTCGGCGGCGAGGGGACGGCGACCATCGGCGGCGTGCTCTCGACCAATGCCGGCGGCAATACCACCGTGCGCTACGGCAATGCGCGGGAGCTGATGCTGGGGCTGGAGGTGGTGCTGCCGGATGGCCAGGTGGTGCATGGGCTGCGCCGGCTGCGCAAGGACAATACCGGCTATGCGCTGCGGCACCTGTTCGTCGGCGCCGAGGGCACCCTGGGCTTCATCACCGCCGCGGTGCTGCGGCTGTTCCCCCGGGCCCGCGCCTCCGAGGTGGCGCTGTGTGCGGTGCGCGACGAGGATGCGGCGCTGGCGCTGTTCCGCCGCTTCCGCGACCGGGACGAGACCGCGGTGCGCGCCTTCGAATACATGTCCGGCACCGGCGTCGGCTTCTATGCCCGCTTCATCGAGGGCGGCAGCGTGCCGCTGGCCACGCCCGGCGAGCATGTGGTGCTGGTCGACCTCGCCTCCTCCCGCCCCTCCAGCGGCGAGAATTCCGGCCTGCGCGCCCTGATGGAGGCGGTGCTGGAGGAAGCGCTGGAGGCCGGCGAGGTGCTGGATGCGGCGATCGGCGAGAGCGAGGCCCAGCGCGCCGCCATCTGGCGCATCCGCGAGGAGCATCCGGAGGCGCAGAAGCGCGAGGGCGCCAGCGTGAAGAACGACGTCTCGGTACCGGTCAGCAAGACGCCGGAGCTGATCCGCCGGGCCTCCGCTGCCTGCCGGGCACTGATGCCGGGGATCCGCCCGGTGCCCTTCGGCCACATGGGCGACGGCAACATCCACATGAACCTGCAGCAGCCGGAGGGCATGGACCCGGCGGCGTTCCTCGCCCGCAGCCACGACATCATGGATACGGTGAACGAGGTGGTCCGCGACCTCGGCGGCAGCTTCAGCGCCGAGCACGGCATCGGCCGGCTCAAGACCGACATGATGGAGGCCTGGCGGGGCGGGGCCGAGCTTGATGTGATGCGGCGGATCAAGGCGGCGATCGACCCGCAGGGCATCATGAACCCGGGGAAGGTGCTGCCCTAGGGCCGGCGCCGCCCGGGGGCCTGAGTTTCGGGCGCCTGGGTTCAGGGACCTGGGTCCAGGGATTTGGGTTCAGGGATTTGGGTTCAGGGGCCGGGGTTCGCCGGCGCTTGGTCCCCGGACCGCCAGCCGCTAGGGTGCCGGCCGCAGCAGCATGACCCCGGAATGACCCGCCTCGACCGCTACATCTTCCGTCAACTGACCGTCGCGCTGCTCGCCGTCACCATCGGCCTGGCGGCGCTCGTCTGGCTGACCCAGTCGCTGCGCTTCATCGAGCTGGTGCTCGACCGCGGGCTGTCCTTCGCCGTCTTCATCGAGCTGACCGGGCTGCTGCTGCCCAGCTTCTTCGCGGTGATCCTGCCGATCACCACCTTCGTCGTCTGCCTGTTCGTCTATGTCCGGCTCGATTCGGACCGTGAGCTGGTGGTGATGCGCGCGGCCGGCATCTCCCAGTGGCGGCTGGCCCGGCCGGCGTTGGCGCTGGCGCTGCTGGTGGTCGGGCTGTGCTATGCGCTCAACCTGTGGCTGGTGCCGGCGAGCCAGGCCGCCTTCCGGTCCTGGCAATTCGAGATCCGCAACCAGCTCGCCGCCATCCTGGTGCAGGAGGGCGTGTTCAGCTCGGTCGGCGACGACCTCACCGTCTATGCCCGCCAGCGCGACCGCGACGGCACCCTGCGCGGCATTCTGGTGCATGATGCGCGCGAGGCCGGCGCCCCGGTCACCATCCTGGCCGAGGCCGGGCGCATCACCCCCGGCCCGAACGGCCCCCGGGTCACGCTCGAGAATGGCCAGCGCCAGCAGGTCGAGCGGGTGCCGCCGCCGCCCGGCTCGCCGCCCGGCACCGCGCCGGGCAGCCGGCTGACGGTGCTGTCCTTCAGCGAGAACAGCGTCGACCTGGCCCGCGCCTCGCGCTCCGAGGAGAACCGCTACCGCAACGCCCAGGAACGCACGCTGGACGAGCTGTTCCACCCCGACCCGGCCGAGCGCATCCCCGAGCGCGACCTGCGCCGCTTCATCGCCGAGGGCCATCAGCGGCTGGCCGGGCCGCTCAATGCGCTGGGCTTCGGGCTGGTGGCGCTGGCGACCGCGCTGAGCGGGCAATTCCGCCGGCATGGCGGCGGCTTCCGGCTGTTCACCGGCATCGTCGTGGTGGTGGCGCTGCTGGCGGTGGGGCTGACCACCGGCAATCTCGCGGCGCGCCAGCCCAAGACGATCCCGCTGATCTGGCTGATCGCGGTGCTGCCCGGGCTGGTCTCGGCCTGGGTGATCAGCGGCATGCCGGGCTGGCCGCATTGGTTGCTCCGCCGCCGCGGCGCCATGCCGTGAGCGGCCGGCCATGATCCTCGCCGCGACCCTGGCGCGCTACGTCGCGCGGCGCTTCCTCGGCGCCACCTTCGCCATGCTGGCGGGGCTGACCCTGCTGGTGAGCCTGTTCGACTTCATCGAGCTGCTGCGCCGGGCGGCGACCCGGCCGGATGCCGGCTTCGCCCTGGTGGCGCAGATCGCCGCCTTGCGGCTGCCCTTCGTCGCCTTGCAGATCCTGCCCTTCGCCATCCTGCTCGGCGGGCTGCTGGCCTTCTGGCGGCTGACCCGGTCGTCCGAGCTGGTGGTGGCGCGGGCCGCCGGCATCTCCGCCTGGGGCTTCCTGTCGGGGCCGGTGGTGGTGGCGCTGCTGTTCGGCGGGCT
>JAQGIA010000119.1 GCA_028291445.1 Belnapia sp. | reverse complement strand
CCACGCCGTCCAGGGTCTGCACCGAATGATATTCCGGGTGCTGGCCGGTCAGCACGCAGGCATAGGGCGCCAGCGCCGCGGCGCCCTCGGCATGCAGGTCGTGGTCGGTGACGACCTCGTAGTCGATTCCCTGCTTGTCCAGCATGTCGATGATGTAGCTGTCGGCGCTGATCCAATAGGTGCCGGACCCCTCGGGCGAGGGGTCCATCATCTGGATATGGTTCACCCGCTTGTCGATCATCGGCCGGCGCATCGAGGCATAGGCCACGCCGCTGCCGTCGCTGTGCCAGTTGTAGGTCGAGGTGCCGTATTCCATGTGGCCGTCCGGGGATTGCTGCAAGGCGCCCCAGGCGATCGCCCGGTCCCGCAGCTGCGCCTGGCGGCCGGGCCGCGAGAAATTGCCGTAGATCGTATAGGTGAAGGTCGGTGCCAGGAAGGCGACCCGGGCCTTCGCGCCCGGCACCGCCGCCCGGACGTAGAAGGGGATATTGTCCTTCCAATCTGACCCCTCGAGGTGGACCGCATAGACCCCGCTCGGCCAGTCGGCCGGGATGGTCAGGCTCAGCGAGGGTTCCCAGCCGGCATCGCCCATGTCGTCGTCGTGGAAATGGATGGCACCCCAATGCTCCGGCGCCTCGGTCCAGCGCTGGGTGGCGGCGGTCCAGCGGGAGCCGGTCATGGCCCGGGTCGGCAGGTTGAGGCAGCGGCCATGCCAGGCGCCCGGCCCGGTATCGAGCACGTGGTCGCCGGTGATGCCCTGGGCAAAGTCCCAGTCGGCCAGGGTGCAGCCCGCCGGCAGCGCGGCATCGGCTGCCTGGATGGCCAGCAAACCCGGGGCACCCAGGCCGGCGGCGATGCGGGGCCGCTCGATCTTGCCGTTGAAATGGCTGCCGGCCGGCTGGTCGGCGGCGATGGAGACGCGCCCCAGCCCGTTGGGCGGGCGACCCGCATGGGCGGCGGAGACCTCCGCCGCCTCCACCCGGTCGAGCCTGGCCCGGCGCGGCCGCTGGGCCAGGGTGACGGTGCCGGCCACCGGGTCCAGCACCACGGCGATATCGTGCCAGGCCCGCTCGGTCAGCGGCGCCCCGGTGGCGAGCAGCCTCCCGCCCACCCGGCAGAAGGCACCCTCCGGCCCGATGCCCAGCACCAACTCGGTCTCGCCGCCGCGCCAGGCGAGCACCACGCCCGGGGTCCCGACCATGGTCGGCCAGACGGTCGCCACCAGCCCGATCGGCCGGCCCGCCAGCCCGAGGTCCACCGCCGGCACTGCCACCTGGCTGCCGCGCCGGATCGGCTGGTCCTGGCCGGGATGGGTGCCATCGAGCGGGGAGGGCATGGCGACCTCCCGGTAGCCGGGTCCGGCCGGGTTCGGATCGCCGCAATGGAGGCGTGCCACCCGCGCCGTATAGTCGGCGCCGCCCTGGCTGCTGACCATGAACCGGATGGTCTCGCCGGGCTTCGCGCTCCAGCGGTCGGCATAACCGGTGATGGGAAGCATGTGGTCATTTTCCTCACGCCGGCCTCGTGCCGGGAGGGGAAAGTGTTTCGTCCGGTTGGAGGGGTGTCAATGCGGGGCCGGCGATTTGTCGAATGGCCATGAAAGCCCTATATGAAGCAGCTCAATCGAGGGTCGCCGGCGCGCCCGGCCGCACCGGCTTTCACTTGCCGGACGCACTGCCAGGCAGACCCAGCCTCACCCCAGGGCACCCCGTCCGGGCGCCCAATCAAGGAAGCCGATACGCGTGAGCGAGACCGACAACGGCGCTGGCAACGGAGCGGGCGACACCGCCCCGGTCGCGATCGAAGAGGAGATGCGCCGCTCCTACCTCGATTACGCGATGAGCGTCATCGTGGCCCGGGCGCTGCCGGATGCGCGGGACGGGCTGAAGCCGGTGCACCGCCGCATCCTCTATGCCATGCAGGAAAGTGGCTATACCGCCGACAAGCCGCATCGGAAATCGGCCCGCGTGGTCGGCGACGTGATGGGCAAGTACCACCCGCACGGCGACGCCAGCATCTACGACGCCATGGTGCGCATGGCGCAGTCCTTCTCCATGCGGGTGCCGCTGATCGACGGCCAGGGCAATTTCGGCAGCGTCGACGGCGATCCGCCGGCGCAGATGCGCTACACCGAGGTCCGCCTCGCCAAATCCGCCACGGCGCTGCTGGAGGGGATCGAGGAAGACACCGTCGAGTTCCAGCCGAACTACGACGAGTCGGAAAGCGAGCCCAAGGCGCTGCCCGCGGCCTTCCCGAACCTGCTGGTGAATGGTGCCAACGGCATCGCCGTCGGCATGGCGACCAATATCCCGCCGCATAACCCGACCGAGGTGATCGACGCGGCGCTGGCGCTGATCGCCGATCCGGAGACGACGCTGGCGCAGATCATGGAGATCGTGCCCGGCCCGGATTTCCCGACCGGTGGCCTCATCCTCGGCCGCGCCGGCATCCGCAGCGCCTTCGAGACCGGCCGCGGCTCCATCCCGCTCCGCGCCAAATGCGAGATCGAGGAGATACGCGGCGGCCGCCAGGCCATCGTCGCCACCGAGATCCCCTATCAGGTCAATAAATCCACCCTGATGGAGCGCATCGCCGAGCTGGTCCGCGCCAAGCAGATCGAGGGCATCTCCGACCTGCGCGACGAGAGCGACCGCGACGGCATGCGGATGGTGATCGAGCTGAAGCGCGATGCGACGGCGGAGGTGGTGCTGAACCAGCTCTATCGCATGACGCAGCTGCAGACCTCCTTCCCGGTCAACTTCCTGGCGCTGAACCATGGCCGGCCGCAGCAGATGGGGCTGCTCGACGCGCTGCGCGCCTTCATCAGCTTCCGCGAGGAGGTGATCCTGCGGCGCAGCCGCTTCCGCCTCAACAAGGCGCGGGAGCGGGGGCATCTGCTGATCGGCCTGGCCATCGCGGTGGCCAATATCGACGAGGTCATCCGGCTGATCCGCGCCAGCCGCGACCCGGCCGAGGCGCGCGCCGCCCTGATGGCGCGTGAATGGCCGGCCGGCGACGTGGGCACGTTGCTGGCGCTGATCGACGATGCCGGCAATATCGTCACGCCGGAGAATACCGTCCACCTCACCGAGGCCCAGGCCCGGGGCATCCTGGCGCTGACCCTGAACCGGCTGACCGGCCTCGAGCGCGAGAAGGTCACGGCGGAGCTGGAGGAAGTCGGCGGCCGCATCCGCGAATTGCTGGAGATCCTCGGCAGCTATCCCCGCCGCATGGAGGTGATGGCCGAGGAGCTGCGCATCGTGCGCGGCCAGATCGCCTCGCCGCGCATGACCCAGATCGTCGACTATGCCGCCGACCTCGACGACGAGAGCCTGATCGAGCCCGGCGTCATGGTGGTGACCCTGACGCGCGACGGCTACGTGAAGCGCACCTCGCTCGAGACCTTCCGCGCCCAGCATCGCGGCGGCCGCGGCCGCAACGCCGCCGGCACCCGGCAGGACGACGTGGTGGTGCGCAGCTTCATCGCCCAGACGCATCAGTGGGTGATGTTCTTCACCAGCCGCGGCATCGCCTTCCGCGAGAAGATCTGGCAACTGCCCGAGGGCGGCGCCACCGGCAAGGGCCGCAGCCTGCGCCAGGTGCTCCAGCTGCAGGAGAAGGAGCAGGTCACCGCCGTGCTGCCGCTGCCGCAGGACGAGACGCTGTGGGAGGGGCTGCACCTGGTCTTCGGCACGCTGCAGGGCAATGTCCGGCG
>JAQGIA010000113.1 GCA_028291445.1 Belnapia sp. | reverse complement strand
CGCTGCAGAAGGGCCTCGAGCGTTGCGCGCAGAACTGGCAGCGCAGCGTCACCTCCGGCCGCATGTCCCAGGCCGAAGTGGACAAGCGCAAGTCCCTGCTGACCGGCAGCACCGATTTCGAGGGCACGGTGGCGCAGGCCGATCTCGTCATCGAGGCGGTGTTCGAGAACATGGCTGTGAAGAAGGAAGTCTTCGCCCGGCTCGACAAATGCGCCCGTCCCGGCGTGCTGCTCGCCTCCAATACCAGCACGCTCGACATCGACGAGATCGCCTCCGCCACGTCGCGGCCGGAGCTCGTCATCGGCATGCATTTCTTCAGCCCGGCCAATGTCATGCGGCTGCTGGAGAACGTGCGCGGGACCAGGACCAGCTACCCCGCCATCGCCACGGCGACCGAGATCGGCAAGCGCATCGGCAAGCTGCCCGTCCTGGTCGGCAATTGCGACGGCTTCGTCGGCAACCGCATGACCGGCAAGCGCGGCCCGCAGGTCGAGAAGCTGCTGCTCGAAGGCTGCCTGCCGCAGGATATCGACCGCGTCATGGAAGGCTACGGCATGGCGATGGGGCCGCTGGCCACCGGCGACCTGGCCGGGCTCGACATCGGCATGGCGGTCCGCAAGGCGCGCGGCACCGTCGCCCCGATCGCCGATGCGGTCTGCGCCGAGGGCCGCTTCGGCCAGAAGACCGGCAAGGGCTGGTACAACTACGACGAGAATCGCAAGCGCATCCCGGCGCCCGAGGTCGAGGCCATCATCCTCGACGTCGCCGAGAAGATGCAGGTCCGCCGCCGCAAGATCGACGACCAGGAAATCCTCGAACGGCTGTTGCTGCCGATGGTCAACGAGGGCGCCCGCATCCTGGAGGAAGGCGTCGCCGCGCGGGCCATCGATATCGACGTGATCTTCGTCAACGGCTTCGGCTGGCCCGCCTTCCGCGGCGGCCCGATGTTCTGGGCGGACCGGATGGGGCTCGCCGCCGTGCGCGACCGGCTGGCGCATTACGCCGAGGCGACGGGCGACAAGAACATGCAGCCCTGTGCGTTGATCGAGAAGCTGGCCGCCGAGGGCGGGAGCTTCGCCAAAAGCAAGTAGCCCCGTCTGTCCAGTTCCTCCCGTTTGTCCAGTTCCTAACGAATAAAAAATAGAGAAGGGTTCGGGAGGATACGTCCTCCCGTTCCTTCTTCCCCAACAGGAGCCCCCCATGGACCTCCGCTTCACCGATGCCGAGATCGCCTTCCGCCAGGAAGTCCGCGACTTCATCGCCCGCGAGCTCCCGGCCGAAACCCGGGACCGCATGATCGCCGGCCGCAGCCCCACCAAGGCCCAGGTGGTCGAATGGCAGCGGAAGCTGAACGCCCGCGGCTGGGCCGCGCCGGAATGGCCGAAGGAGGCCGGCGGCCCCGGCTGGACCCTGGCCCAGCGCTACATCTTCCGCGAGGAATTGCAGCAGGCTCCGGCGCCGTCGCCGCTCGGCTTCAACATCAACATGTGCGGCCCGGTCATCATCGAATTCGGCACCGAGGAGCAGAAGAAGCGGTTCCTGCCGCGCATGCTGAACCTCGACGACTGGTGGTGCCAGGGCTTCTCCGAGCCCGGCGCCGGCTCCGACCTCGCCAGCCTCAAGACCCGCGCGGTCAAGGACGGCGACCACTGGATCATCAACGGCCAGAAGACCTGGACCACCCTGGCGCAGCATGCCGATTGGATCTTCGTCCTCGCCCGCACCGATGTCGCGGCGAAGAAGCAGGAAGGCATCAGCTTCATCCTGGTCGACATGAAGACCCCCGGCATCACCGTCCGCCCGATCATCACCATCGAGGGCGGGCATGAGGTGAACGAGGTCTTCTTCGACGACGTGAAGGTGCCGCTGGAAAATCTGGTCGGCCAGGAGAACCGTGGCTGGGACTGCGCCAAATTCCTGCTCGGCAACGAGCGCTTCGGCCAGGCCCGGGTCGGCGCCAGCCGTGAACGCATCCGCCGGTTGAAGATCATTGCCCAGGAGAGCATGGACGGCGGCCAGCCGCTGATGGAGGACCCCGATTTCCGCCGCAAGGTGACCGAGATCGAGGTCGAGCTGAAGGCGCTGGAGATGACCGTCATGCGGGTCATCGCCACCGAGACCAAGCGGAAGGACAAGAAGCCGGACCCCGCCACCTCGGTGCTGAAGATCAAGGGCACCGAAATCCAGCAGATGTGCTCCGAACTGCTGATGAAGGCGGCCGGCCCCTATGCCTGGGCGGATGGCGACCCGGACGAGCAGGGCGGCAGCAACGACGTGGACGTGGCGCCCGATTGGGCCTTCGGCCTCGCCGGCGTCTATTTCAACTGGCGCAAGCAGAGCATCTACGGTGGGTCCAACGAGATCCAGCGCAACATCATGGCCAAAGCGTTTTTGGGGCTCTGAGCGAACATGGACTTCGACCTGACGGAAGAACAGCGTCTCCTCCAGGACAGCCTGGCCCGGCTCCTTGGCGACAAATACGGCTTCGAGCAGCGCAAGGGCTTCATGAAGGCCCCGGAGGGCTGGAGCCGCGAGATCTGGGCGCAATTCGCCGAGCTCGGCCTGCTCGGGTTGCCGTTTGCCGAGGATGAGGGCGGCTTCGGCGGCGGCCCGGTGGAGACCCTGCTGGTCGCCGAGCAACTCGGCCGCGCCATCACGCTGGAGCCCTGGCTCACCACCGTCGTCATCGGCGGCGGCTTCCTCCGCCACGGCGCGAGCGCCGCGCTGCGCGCCGAGCTGGTGCCGCAGGTCGCGGCCGGCGAGCTGCTGCTGGCCTTCGCCCAGGTCGAGCGCCAGTCCCGCTACGATCTGTTCGACGTGACGACGACGGCGAAGCAGGACGGCTCCGGCTGGGTCATCAGCGGCCGCAAGGGCTATGTGGTGCATGGCGACAGCGCGGATACGCTGATCGTCACCGCGCGCACGGCCGGCGGCCAGCGCGACAAGCAGGGCGTCGGCGTCTTCCTGGTCGATGCCAAGGACCCTGGCGTGCAGCGCCGCGGCTACCGCACGGTGGATGGCCAGCGCGCCGCCGAGATCGAATTCTCCGGCGCCCGGGCGACCGCCGTGCTCGGCAATCCGGAGGACGGGCTGCCGCTGGTCGACCAGGTGGTGGACGAGGCGATCGCCGCGCTGGCCGGCGAGGCGGTGGGCGCCATGCAGGTCGCGCATGACATGACCATCGACTACATGAAGACGCGCCAGCAATTCGGCCGCCCCATCGCCAGCTTCCAGGCGCTGCAGCACCGCGCCGCGGATATGCTGGTGGCGCTGGAACAGGCGCGTTCCATGTCCTACTACGCCGCCATCTCCGCCGAGGAGCGCAACCCGGTCGAGCGGCGCAAGGCGATGGCCGCGGTGAAGGTGCAGATCGGCCGGTCGCAGCGCTTCGTCGGCCAGCAGTCCATCCAGTTGCACGGCGGCATCGCCATGACGGTGGAATACGCCTGCGGCCATTACTTCAAGCGGCTGACGGTGAACGACGCGATGTTCGGCGATGCCGACCACTACGTCCGCTTCCTGGCCGATACCGGCGGGCTGGTCGCCGCCTGAAGCCTGCCCCGGACGACACGGCCCGTCCGGGGCTCCGGTCTCCGCCAGGGGGCAAATTCCGTTTGCACAATAATGGCTGGTGGGGTTCCATGGCCGCCTTCGCAGTTGCAGCGATACCGGGGGCTACCATGACGGGACTGGCGATCGGGCGCCGCCATATTCTGGCGGGCGCTGGCTTGGCATTGGCGGCGCCGCGCATCGGCCGGGCGCAGGCCGCCATGCCGATCCGCATCGGCGAGATCAACAGCTACACCGCCCCGCCCGCCTTCCTGCAGCCCTATCGCAATGCCTGGACCCTGGCGCTGGAACAGGTGAATGCCGCCGGCGGCATCAACGGCCGGCCACTGGAGACCATCCACCGCGACGATGCCGGCCGCCCGGAGGATGCCGTCCGCCTCGCCGGCGAGTTGATCAACGCCGAGAAGGTCAGCCTGCTGGCCGGCGGCTTCCTCTCCAACGTCGGGCTGGCGCTGGGGGATTTCGCCAACCAGAACAAGCGGCTGTTCGTCGCTTCCGAGCCGTTGACCGATGCGCTCGTCTGGGGCCGCGGCAATCGCTACACCTTCCGGCTCCGCGCCAGCACCTACATGCAATCCGCCATGCTGGTGGAGGAAGCCATCAAGCTGCCCGCCAAGCGCTGGGCGACGGTCGCGCCGAATTACGAATACGGCCAATCCGCCGTGCGCTGGTTCAAGGATTTGCTGACCCGCGCCCGGCCGGACGTCACCTTCGTCGCCGAGCAATTCCCCGCGCTCGGCCGCATCGATGCCGGCGCCACCGTCCAGGCCTTGGCGGCGGCCAATCCGGAGGCGATCTTCAACGTCACCTTCGGCGCGGACCTGACCAATTTCGTCCGCCAGGGCAGCACCCGCGGGCTGTTCGAGCGCCGCAAGGTCGTCTCCCTGCTGACCGGCGAGCCGGAGTACCTCGACCCGCTGGGCGACGAGGCGCCGGAGGGCTGGATCGTCACCGGCTACCCCTGGGATCAGATCGACACGCCGGCCCATACCCCCTTCCGCGACGCCTATCGCCGGCGCTGGAACGACTATCCCCGGCTTGGCAGCGTCGTCGGCTACGACACGGTCATGGCCATTGCCGCCATGCTGAGGAAGGCCCCCTCGCAGGAGACGGAGCCGATGGTCGAGACGATGAAGGGCCTGCAATTCCAGTCGGTGTTCGGCCCGGTCGAATTCCGCGCCATCGACCACCAATCCACCACGGGCGCCTATGTCGGCCGCACCGTGCTGAAGAACGGCAAGGGCGCTATGGCGGATTGGCGCTATGCCGATGGCAAGGACTACCTGCCGCCGGACGAGGTGGTGCGGACGCTGCGGCACCAGGGCTGACGGAACCCCGTTGGAGAACCTGGTCCTCCAGGCCCTCAGCGGCCTGGCGAGCGCCTCCTCGCTGTTTCTCGTGGCCTCCGGGCTGACGGTGATCTTCGGCGTCAGCCGCGTCGTCAATTTCGCGCATGGCTCGCTCTACATGCTGGGCGCCTATCTCGCCTGGACCCTGGTGACGCACCTGCCGCGCGGCCATCTCGGCTTCTGGGGCGGGGTGCTCGGCGCGGCGGTCCTGGTCGGGCTGATCGGGCTGGTTGTCGAGGTGCTGCTGCTGCGCCGCATCTACCGCGCGCCGGAGCTGTTCCAGTTGCTGGCGACCTTCGGCGTGGTGCTGATCGTGCAGGATTTGGCGCTGCTGACCTGGGGCGCGCAGGACCTGCTCGGCCCGCGCGCCCCGGGGCTGCGTGGCAGCGTCGAGATCCTCGGCCTGCGCTTCCCGTTGTACGAGCTGTTCCTCATCGGCGTCGGCCCGGTGGTGCTGGGCCTGCTCTGGCTGCTGTTCCACCGGACGCGCTGGGGCACGCTGGTCCGCGCCGCGACCCAGGACCGCGAGATGGTCGGCGCGCTCGGCGTCAATCAGCGGATGCTGTTCACCAGCGTCTTCTTCCTCGGCAGCCTGCTGGCCGGGCTCGGCGGCGCGCTGCAGCTCCCGCGGGAGAGCGTGAACCTGCACATGGACCTCGCCATCATCACCGAGGCCTTCGTGGTGGTGGTGGTCGGCGGCCT
>JAQGIA010000106.1 GCA_028291445.1 Belnapia sp. | reverse complement strand
GGTGCGGCGCTGCCATGGCGACCTGCATCTGGCGAATTTTTGCCTCTGGCAGGGCCGCATCACGCCCTTCGACGCGCTGGAATTCGACGAGGCGCTGGCCACCGTCGACACCGGCTACGACCTCGCCTTCCTGCTGATGGATCTGGAGCACCGCCTCGGCCGGCCGGCGGCGAATCGGGTGCTGAACCGCTACGTCGCCCGCAGCGGCGATGCCGGGCTGGTCGGCGCGCTGCCGCTCTGGCTCTCGCTCCGCGCCATCATCCGCGCCCATGCGACGGCCATTGGGAGCATTGGTGGGGATGATGGCAGCCGGGGCAACGACGGGCTGTCCTATCTGGCGCGGGCCGAGGCGGTGCTGCGTCCGGCGCCGGCCCGGCTGGTGGCGATCGGCGGGTTGCAGGGCACCGGCAAGTCCCGGCTGGCGCGAGCCCTGGCGCCCGACCTCGGTGCCGCCCCGGGGGCGCTGGTGCTGCGCTCGGACGAGATCCGCAAGCGCCAGGCTGGCCTCGCCCCGGAGCAGCGCCTGCTGCCGGAAGCCTATTCCACCGCGGCCAGCGCCGCGGTCTTCGCCGAACTGACGGCGACCGCCGTCGCGACGCTGGCCGCGGGCCATGCGGCGGTGGCGGATGCGGTCTTCCTGCGGCCGGAGGAACGCGCCGCCATCGCCGCCGCCGGCATCCCTTTCACCGGCTTCTGGCTGACGGCGCCGCTCGAAGTGCTGCGCGGCCGCATCGCCGCCCGCAGCGCAGATCCCCGGGGGGATGCCTCGGATGCGGATGCCGCGGTGCTGGCCGCCGCCGCGGCACGCGATGCGGGACCGATCGACTGGCAGGTGCTGGATGCCGCCGCCGACCCGGTTCCGGCGGCATGCGAAGCGCTTCGCCTTGCGGCCTGCGAACCGCCGCGCTTGAAAAGCGCTGAACCGTGCTAGACATGCCTTCCCCGCGCCGTTTGCCGCGCCGTTTGGGAGATGCGTCATGGCTTACCGACGTCTGCTTCTGCCCCTGACCGGCACCGCTGCCGGCGAAGCCGCACTGGCCACCGCCTTGATGGTGGCACGCATATGGAATGCCCATGTGCATTGCCTGCATGTCCGGGTCGATGCCCGCGATGTCGCGCCGCTCGCCGGCGAGGGCCTTTCGGGTGCCATGATCGAGGAGATGATGGCGGCGACCGAGCGCGAAAGCGGCGACCGCGCCGGCCGCGTCCGCGCGCTGTTCGACCGCTTCGCTGGCGATAGCGGTGGCGTCACCATCGCCAACAGTGCCGAGACGGCGCTGAAGACCGATGGGCCGACGCTGTCCTTCGAGAGCATCGCCGGGCGCGAGGAGGATGTCGTCGCGCAGCAGTCGCGGCTGTACGACATGGCCGTGGTGCCGCATCCGGAGGCGGACGAGGATGTCTCCTCCTCCGATGCGCTGCATGCGGTGCTGTTCGACAGCGGCCGGCCGGTGCTGATCGCGCCGCGCCAGGCGCCGGCCACCATCGGCACCCGGGTCTGCTGCGCCTGGAACGGCTCGGCCGAAAGCGCCGCCGCCGTCGAGCAGGCGTTGCCCTGGCTGCATCGCGCCAATGCCGTGCGGCTGTTGTATGCCGACGAATACCAGCGGCGCGGCCCCAAGGTGGAGGGCATCCGGGCCTATCTCCGCTGGCACGAGATCGAGGCCGAGCCGATGCTGTTCAAGCCGCTCACCAAGGATGTCGGCGCCGGGCTGCTCGGCGCGGCGCGGGACTTCCAGGCCGACCTGCTGTGCATGGGCGCCTATAGCCATTCGCGGCTGCGGCAGTTGATCCTCGGCGGCGTGACCCGGCATGTTCTGGAGAACAGCGACATGCCGGTGCTGATGTGTCGGTAGGCCATGGTCGGCGCCGCGCAAGCTGCCTTCCATGGTCCTGCTTGCTGTCCTGTCGCCTGATTCAGGTTTGTCGCTGATTCCAGCGCAAACGATCAGGCGTTGGGCCGGGCCTGCCGCCACATCGGGCAGCAGGGGTCTGGCCAGGCCATAAACCGGCCGCCGTGCCGGTTGCGGCGGTCGCGCCGGGCCTGCATCATCCGCCCCGAGCTTCGGCTGGAGAGTAGTGATGAGTCTGACCTGGACCCGGCGTTCCCTGGGGCGTGCCCTCGGCGGCAGCGCCCTCGCCTTGCCCTTCATCCGCACGGCGGCGGCGCAACAGACCATCGAATGGGTCGCCGGCTCGCTCGGCGGCGGCTGGTACACCATCGCCGCCGGCCTTTCGGCGCTCATCAAGGATGAGAACCCGGAGTTGCAGATCCGCGTCGTGCCCGGCGGCGGGCTGGCCAATTCCACCCGGGTCAACCGCAACCAGTCGCAGATGGGCTGGGGTATCGACACCTTCGCCGCCTCCGCCCGGGCCGGCGAGGAGCCCTATACCGAAAAGCACGAGAATATCCGCAGCCTCGGCACCGGCTATTCCCCGACCGAGCACCATTTCCTCCGCCGCACCGACGGCGGACCGGAGGATATGCGCGGCATCCTCACCCAGAAGGCGTTGCGCATCGCCTGCCCGCAGCGTTCCTCGACCGACGAGATGACCCTGCAGCGCATCCTGAAATTTCTCGGCACCAGCCCGGACAAGATCCGCGCCGAAGGGGGGCGCTACCTGACCGGCAGCTATGCCGATATCGGTGCCGCCTATTCGGATGGCCAGGCGGATTACCTCTATGCCGCGCTGGCCCGGCCGGCGGCGATCTTCACCGAGATCTCCCAGGGCCGCCGCACCGGCAAGCTGACGGAATTCCCGGCCGATGTGCGCAAGCACCTGATCGACCGGTATTCCTATGCCGAGGGCTTCATCCCCGCCGGCACCTATCCGGCGCTGCAAGCCGCCGCCGTGCCGGTGACCATGATGGACAGCGTCCTCATGGTGCATGAGAGCCTGCCGGAGGAGGTGGCCTACAAGGTCACCCGCACGCTGATCCGCAACAAGGGCCCGCGGCTGGTCCAGGTCCATGCCAGCATGGGCGCCTGGGACCCGGTCGCCTCGGCCAAATATGCCGGCGTGCCGATGCATCCCGGCGCGACCCGCGCCTTCCGCGAGGCCGGCGCCCTGCCAGGCTGAGACCGGGCGGCCTGAGACCCGCGGCGGGGCATCCCGCCGCATTCCCCTGCTTGCCGGCCCCCTCCCTATTCGCGGAGCGATGATGCGCGACCTGATCGGCCCCCTGAAGCTGCTGGTCACGCTGTGGCTGGCCGCTGCCTCCGCCATCCACCTCTATTTCGGCGGCTTCGGCTTCCCCGAGCCGATCACCCTCCGCGCCTTCCACCTGCTGGTCTTCGTCCCGCCGCTGTTCCTGCTGTTCCCGGCCTATCCGGGCCGGTCGCCGGCGCGGCGGCCGAGCCTCGCCGACTGGCTATGGGTGCTGGCCGCCGCGGCGCCGCACGCCTGGGTCATGTGGAATTGGGACAAGGTCTCGGACCGCATGGAATACGTCGATCCCTTCGGCTGGGAGATGATGCTCCTCGCCACCTTGGCGGTCGTCACCCTGCTCGAGGCGACACGGCGGGCGGTCGAGATCGGGCTCGTCTGGATGATCATCATCTCGGTCGGCTACATGGCCTTCGGCCATTATATTCCCGGGCTGCTGAACAGCCGGCCCTTCTCGGTGGCGGAAATTCTCGAGGCGTCCTGGCTGGTGCCGACTGCGGGCGGGGTCTATGGGCCGCTGACCGGGATCGTCGCCACCACCATCGCCGTCTTCATCGTCTTCGGCGCCTTCATGCAGGGCAGCGGCACCGGGCGGCTGTTCGCCAACCTCGGCGCGGCGGCGGCCGGGCGCTATACCGGCGGGCCGGCCAAGGTCGCGGTCATCACCTCCGGCCTGTTCGGGACGATGAGCGGCAGCAGCGTCTCCAATGTCATCACCACCGGCGCCATGACCATCCCGCTGATGATCCGCATCGGCTACCGGCCGGTGATCGCGGCGGGGATCGAGAGCGCGGCCAGCGTCGGCGGCGCGCTGATGCCGCCGGTGATGGGCGCGGCGGCCTTCGTGATGGTCGAGATCACCGGCATTCCCTATGCCGATGTCGTCGTCGCCG
>JAQGIA010000077.1 GCA_028291445.1 Belnapia sp. | reverse complement strand
CGGCGCTCGGCCCGGCCGCCAGCATGCCGCCGGGCGTCCCGCCGGGGACGGCGGATTGCCCGGCGCTGGTGCTGCTGACGGTCGCCGCGCAATCCTCCCGCCAGCGCTATGCGCATGCCCGCAGCGCCGGCTTCCCGGATTTCGGCCGGCAGCCCTGCCCGCAGGTGTTCCTCGATTACCCGAGCCTGCTGCCCTACCTGATCGACCAGTCGGTGCTGCTGACCGGCGAGGTGCGGCTGCCCGGGCTCTATCCCATCATCGACGATACCGGGCTGGATGCGGTGCTGGCCGCCGCCGGGGGGGCAACCGACACCGCCGACCTGTCCACCCTGGAGTTCTCGCGTGAGCCGGCCGAGCAGAACGGCACCTTGCCGCTGAGCCGGACGCTGCTCGATTTACGCTCGCGCAATTTCGCCGCCGTGCGGCTGTCCCCGCGGGACGGGCTGCGGCTGCCACGCGGCTTCGGCGACCGCGACATCGGCCCGGTGACGCTGTCCGGCGAATTCGTCCGGCCGGGGATCTACGACATCCGGCGCGGGGAACGGCTATCCGAGGTGATGGCGCGGGCCGGCGGGCTGACGCCGCAGGCCTATCCCTATGGCGCGGTTTTTACCCGCGACAGCGTGCGGGACCGGCAGCAGGACGGTTTCGCCCGCACCGCGCGGGAGCTGGAACAGGGGCTGATGCAGGTGGCCGCCGGCCAGGCGGTGGCGGGAATGCGGGGCTCGGCCGATCTCGGCGGGGCGATCCTGGCGGGGCGGGAGCTGGCCGCCTCGCTGCGCCAGGCCCGCGCCGCCGGGCGGATGGTGGTCGAGAGCAATCCGGTGGTGCTGGCCGGGCGGCCCGACCTCGACGTGCTGCTGGAGCCGGGCGACCTCATCGCCATGCCCAAGCGGCCGAACGAGGTGACGGTGGTGGGCGCCGTGCTCAACCCCGGCAGCCTGCAATTCGCCACCGGCTGGCGCTCCGGCGATTACGTCCGGGCGGCGGGCGGCGAGCAGCGCTTCGCCGATGGCAGCCGCGCCTTCGTGGTGCTGCCGAATGGCCAGTCCAGCCCGGCCGGGCTCGGCGCCTGGCAGATGGGCGGCCCGCCGATCCCGCCCGGCAGCACCGTGGTGGTGCCGCAGGACCCCTCGCCCTACGAGACCTGGGGCCTGCTGCGCGACATCACCCAGGTCCTGTCGCAGGTGGCGCTGTCGAGCGCGGCGCTGGCCGTGATCGTCCGGACAGGTGCCCGCTGACGGGTGGTTTCCAAAGGCCCCGTGGCCTTTGGTGGGAAGATCCAAGGCGGGCAAGGCCCTCCTTGGGTTGCTGTTCGTTCTGGCGGGTCCCGCCGCCGCCCAGGATGTCCCGGCCACCGGCTCCAACTACGGCGGCGTCGGCCTGATCGAGATGCGCAACGCCCGCTTCCGGCCGGATGGGACGTTGGAGGCCGGCGCCGCGATCCGCCATCAGCGGCAGTTCTGGAGCCTCACTTTCCAGGCCTTCCCCTTCCTCGAGACCACCTTCCGGCTGACCGACCGGCTCAATGCCACCGCCGGCCAGGGCACCACCAACGACCGGGCACTGGATTTCAAGGCGCGGCTTTGGGAAGAGAGCCGGTGGCGGCCGGCACTGGCGCTCGGCGCGCAGGATCTGATCGGCACCGGGCTGTATTCCGGGGAATACCTGGTCGCTTCCAAGCGGTTCTGGGACGTGGACGTGACGCTGGGGCTGGGCTGGGGGCGGCTGGGCACGGCGGGGGATCTGCGCAACCCGCTGGGGGCGGTCTCCGACCGGTATCTCACGCGATCGCGCAATGTGGGACTGGGCGGCACCCCGGCCTTCGGCACGCTGTTCCGCGGCCGGGATGCGGCGGTGTTCGGCGGGCTCGAATGGTCGGTGCCGCCCGGGCTGGTTCTGGGATTGGAGGGGCTGCGGGCCAAGGTCGAATGGTCCGGCGATGCGCTCCGCGACGAGCGGGGCGGCTATCCGGCGCGGCGCGACGGGACGCGGGGGGAAGCGCGGTCGCGGCTGAATTTCGGGCTGCAGTGGCAGCCCAACCCCTGGCTGGATGCCGGGGTGCATGTCGTCCATGGCACCGACCTGCTGCTGCGGCTGTCGCTGCGGCTGGACCCCGCTCGGCCGCCGGAAGTGCCTCGGTCGCCGCCGCCGGCGATGCCGGCGCGGCCGGAGGAGGCTGCGCCACCCGGCATGCTGGAGGCGGCGCTGCGCCGGGCCGGGTTCCGTCCGGTGCGGGTCGAGGTGCAGGGGGAGGAAGCGCTGATCGCGGTCGGCGGCGGGCGGCAGCCGACCCTGGCGCAGGTGGCCGGTCGGGTGCTGCGGCTGGCCCAGCCGCATCTGCCGCCGGAGGTGGAGCGGGTGGCGGTGGAATGGCACCGCTCCGGCCTGCCGATCGCCCGGCTGGAGGTGTTGCGGGGTGCGATGGAAGCGGCGTCCGGCGGGGCGGGCAGCGCCGAGGAGGTACTGGCGGCGGCCAGCCTCGGCCCCGCCGAAGCCGGGTCGGCGCCCGGTCCGGACCTGCTCTGGGCGGTGGAACCGCGGCTGGCCTTGCAGATCGGCGACCCCAAGGTGGGGCTGCGCTGGCAGGCCGCCGCCGCGGCCGGGGCGCGACTGGGCCTCGGCGAGGGCTTCGCCCTGGCCGGCAGCCTGGCGCAGACGGCGGCCGGCAACCTCGACAAGGCGCAGCCTTCCGACAGCGTGCTGCCGCATGTCCGCAGCGACCTCGGCCGCTATGCGCGGGACGGGCGGACGGCGATCCCGACGCTCTATGCCGAACGGCTGTGGTCGCCGGCGCCGGATTGGTTCGCCCGGGTCTCGGCCGGGCTGCTGGAGCCGATGTTCGGCGGCGTTTCGGCCGAGGTGCTGTGGCGGCCGCAGCAAAGACCGCTGGCGATCGGGCTGGACCTGGCCTGGGTGGCACAGCGCGACTACCGGCAGCGGCTGGCCTCGCTGGGCTATTCGGCGGCGACCTGGCATCTCTCGGTCTATGCCGACCTGCCGGTCTGGAACCTGAGCACGGTGCTGCGGGCCGGGCGCTACCTGGCCGGCGACTGGGGGGCGACGCTGGAGGTGAGCCGGCGGTTCAACTCGGGCATCGAGGTGGGCGGCTTCGCCACGCTGACCGATGTCTCCGCCCGGCGCTTCGGCGAGGGCAGCTTCGACAAGGGCATCTTCATTCGTTTCCCGCTGCAACTGCTCGGGCCGGAGACGCCGGCGCGGGCGACGGCGCTGATCCGTCCCGTGGTGCGCGACGGCGGGCAACGGCTGGCGGTGGACAGCCCGCTGTACGAGGTGACGCGGGAGGGACGGGCGGAGGCGCTGGGGCGGGACTACCTCGGGTTGCTGAGGTAGCCCCGCTCCAACCTGTTATCAGGCTTTCTTATACAGCTTGGTGGCGATCTCGAACATTTCCTCGGGCGCGTAGTCCGGGGTGAAGGCCGAGGGGATGCCGGTCAGCTGATGGATCTTGCCGCCTTCCGGCATGCCGTCGACCACTTCGAGC
>JAQGIA010000073.1 GCA_028291445.1 Belnapia sp. | reverse complement strand
AGATCGGCCCGCCGCCAACGCACCACACCATGCGTCGCAAGGTCGGGGCCGGTGCGCACCAACTCGGCCACCACCGCGGTCTGCTCCGGCGTCAGCAGCGGCCTGCGGCCGAGACCCTCGCGGCGGTCCGACAGGCCGGCCAGGCCTTCCGTATTGTAGCGGTGGACCCAATCGCGCAGCGTTTGTCGATCCATCCCGCACGTCTCGGCCGCAACCGCCCGCGGCGATCCTTCCAAAACCAGCGCCAAAGCCAGCATGCGCCGCGCCGCAGCGGCGTCGCGGCAAGCTGCGGCAAACCGACGCAGGTCCGCCGCCGTATGATCATCCCGTGTCAACGCCACCGCGACCATGATCGCCTCCCGCCCTTGCAGGACCCGCGAATCACAGCCAAAGCCGCCGACGGCATCACCCTTGAGTCATTCCTTCAGGGCGTTGGTATAAGACGATTTGCAGGCCTATTCGGCGGCCGCCCGCTTCGCCGCCCCGGCATGATGGCCGCTGACTTCCTCCCCCGCGTCCGGCGCCAGCCGCAGGAAAAACGGGCAGGAGGCGGCGACCACCGCCCCCGCCACCAGGAAGGCCACCGAGAAATCATGCACCGTCGCCGTATGGTGCCCGGCCAGGGTCGCGCTGATCTCGAGGCTGGTGGTGGCCAGCACCACTCCCAGCGCCGGGGCCAATTGCTGCGCGGTCCCGGAAAAGCTGGTCGCCGCCGAAAGCCGGCTGGTCGGCACATCGGCGAAGGACAGCGTGTTCAGCGCGGTGAATTGCAGGCTGCGGAACAGCCCGCCGAAGGCCAGCAGCACGAAGATAATCCATAGCGGCCAGGCCGGGGTGAAGGCCGCCGCCACCGCCACGCCGGCCGCCGCCAGCAGCGCCGTCCCGATCAGCACGTTGCGGAAGCCGAAGCGCCGCAGGATGGGCCGGGCCAGCGGCTTCATCGCCAGCGCCCCGAGCGCCGTGGCGAAGGAGACCAGCCCCGCCTCGGAGGCCGATTTGCCGAAGCCCACCTGCAACAGCATCGGCACCAGGAAGGGCGTCGCCCCGGCGCCGATGCGGAACAGGCTGCCGGCCAGCGTGCCCTGGTTGAAGGTGCGGATCTGCAGCAGCGAAAGGTCCAGCGCCGGGCGCGGCGTCTGCCGGCAATGCCGGATCGCCGCCCAGCCGAACATCAGGCCCAGCACCAGACCGGCTTCCGGCAGGCCCGGCGGCATCACGCCGCGGCCGATGGTCTCCAGCCCGAACATGAACAGCGCCAGCGCCAGCCCGATCAGCACCAGCCCGATGCGGTCCGGCGGGCCGGGGTCGCCCGGCGGCACGTCCGGGATCTTCCAGGCGACCAGCGCCAGCCCGATGATCCCGATCGGCACGTTGATAAGGAAGACGGAGCGCCAGCCGAAGGCATCCGTCAGGAAGCCGCCCAACGGCGGGCCGCTGATCGGCCCGATCATCGCCGGCATGGTCAGCCAGGCCATCGCCGAGAGCATCTCCTCCTTGCGGATCTGCCGCAGCAGCAGCAGCCGGGCCACGGGCACCATCATGGCGCCGCCGAGGCCCTGGAAGATGCGTGCGCCGATCATCTCCGGCACGCCATTGGCCCGGCCGCAGAGCACCGAGGCCAGGGTGAAGATGGCGATCGCCGCCATGAACACCCGCTTGGCGCCGAACCGGTCGGCGACCCAGCCGGAGAGCGGGATGAAGACCGTCAGCGCGACCAGATAGGAAGTGATGGCGACGCCGAGCCGGGCCGGCTCCACCCCCATGTCCAGCGCCATGGCGGGCAGGGCGGTGGTCACCGCGGCACTGTCCAGGTTCTGCATGAACAGCGCGCTGGCGACGATGGCGGCGACCATGCGCGGGTCGGCCTTGAGGGGCGCGGGGGAGGACCCGGCGGCATCGGTCATCCCTTGAGGCTACGCCTCCCCCGGGCGCAGCACCACCCGGCCACTGGCCCGGCGACTGCTGACCTCGGCCATGGCCGCGCGGAATTCATGCAGCGGGAAGCTGGCATGCACCTCCGGCCGCAGTGCACCGGCGGCCCACCATTCGACCAGCTGCGCCCACAGCGCCCGGGCACGCGGCGCATGCAGGGCACGGTTGTCGCCGGGCGACCAACCCACGTAGGTCCCCCAGTTCAGCCCGGCGACGGCGATGTTTTTCAGCAGCAGCAGGTTCAGCGGCAGTTGCGGGATGCCGCCGGCGGCGAAGCCGATGGTGACCATGGTGCCGCCATCGGCGAGGCAGCGCAGGTTCTCGTCGAAGACCGGGCCGCCGAGCGTGTCCAGGATGGCGGCGACGCCGGCGCCACCGGTCGCCGCGCGCACCGCGTCGCGGAAGGGCAGGGCGCTGTCCAGCACCAGATCGGCGCCGCGCGCCAGCGGCACCCCGCGCTTGGCCGCGCCGCAGCGGGCGATGACCTTGCAGCCCAGGGCCCGGGCGATCTCCACCCCGGCGAGGCCGACCCCGGCCGCGGCGCCATGCACCAGCACCCATTGGCCCGGCGACAGATGCGCCCGCCAGAGCAGCGCGGAGCCGGCGGTCGGGTAGCTGATCGGCATGGCGACGGCGGCCTCCAGCGGCAGGCCGTCCGGGATGGCGGTGACATGGATGGCATCCGTCACCGCTTCCTCCGCCATGCCGCCCCAGTCCAGCACGGCGAAGACCCGGGTGCCGGGCGGCAGCGGGTCCGCCACGTCGGGGGCGGATTCCAGCACCGTGCCGGCGACCTCGGTGCCCGGGGTGAAGGGCAGCGGCGGCTTCCGCTGGTACTTGCCGGCGACCACCAGTTGTGTCGCGAAGGAAACCCCGGCAGCGGCCACCTTGATGCGGACGCCGCCGGGGCGCAGCGGCGGCGGGGGGATGTCCTTGATCTCGAGCGCGTCGAATTCGCGCCAGGACTCACAGACGACAGCGCGCATCAATCGAGCCTCACCTGGGCATCCCGCACCAGCCTGCCCCAGCGGGCGAATTCGCGGACGCAGAATTCGGCGAATTCCGCCGGTGTATCGGCCACCGGATCGGCACCGAGCACCGCCAGCCGCTCTCGCACCTCCGGCACCTGTACGGCGGCGGCGACCGCCTGCTGCAACCGGGCGACCATCGGCACCGGGGTCCGCGGCGGGGCCCAGATGGCGTACCAGGTGGCGATCTCGAAGCCCGGCACCCCCGCCTCCGCCACCGTCGGCAAATCGGGATAGGCGGCGACGCGGCTGGCGGTGGTGACCGCCAGCGGCCGCAGCAGCCCGTTGCGGACCGCGCCGGCGCTGCTCGGGATGCTGTCGAACATCAACTGGATATTGCCGGCGATCAGATCCTGCACCGCCGGCCCGGCGCCCCGGTAGGGCACGTGCACCATGTCGGTGCCGGTCATCAGCTTGAACATCTCCCCCGCCAGATGCAGCGCGGAGGCATTTCCGGAGGAGGCATAGGAGACCTTCCCCGGATTGGCCTTGAGGTAGCCGATCAGCTCCGGGATGGAGCGCACCGGCAGCGCCGGGTTCACCACCGCCACCAGCGGCACCATGGCCATGTTGGTCACCGGGGTGAAATCCGCCACCGCATCGAAGGGCATCGTCTTGTTCAGATGCGGGATGATCAGGTGGATGGAGGCGTTCATCAGGAAGGTCGCGCCATCCGGCGCCGCCCGGGCCACCACCTCCGAGCCGATGACGCCCGAGGCGCCGGCGCGGTTCTCCACCACCATGGGCTGGCCCAATTCCACCGCCAGGCGCTGGGCCACGACCCGTCCCAGGATATCGGTCGGCCCGCCCGGCGGGTAGGGCACCACGAAGCGGACCGGGCGGTTCGGCCAGTCATCCGCCCGTGCCGCGGCCAGCGGGACGACCCATGGCGCGCCCAGCATTCCGGCCATGGCCAGCCGCCGTGTGATCCCCATCTCCCGAAAGCCCCTTCCCTCATACCGCATTCCGGCCAGGATAGGCGCTGAAGCGAATGGGGGAAATGCCATGCAACCATACCAGGGATTGTTCGTGCTGGATGCCAGCCAGGGTATCGCCGGCCCCTATTGCGCCACGTTGCTGGCCGCCTGCGGCGCCGATGTGGTGAAGGTGGAACCGCCCGCCGGCGACTGGTCGCGCGGCCTCTCGACGCGGGAAGGCACCCAGAGCGTGATGCATGTCAGCTTCAACCGCGGCAAGCGCAGCGTGATGCTGGACCTGCAGACCGAACCGGGCCGCGCCGCCTTCGCCGCCCTGGCGGCCCGCGCCGATGTCATGCTGGAAGCCTTTCGCCCCGGCGTGGCGAAGCGCATCGGCGTGGTGCCGGAGGCCGGCAAGCCCGACGTGGTCTTCCTCTCCGTCTCCGGCTTCGGCCAGGAGGGACCGAATGCCGAGCGTCCCTGCACCGACAGCGTCGCCCAGGCCTATACCGGCATGGTGGCGCTGAACCAGGGCATGGACGGCGTGCCGCACCGCACCGGCCAGATCATGATGATCGACATGGTCACCGGCATCTCCGCCTTCGCCGCCGTCCAGGCCGCGCTGGCCGAACAGGCGCTGGACCGCCGGGCCGGGGCCGCGCCGAAGCCCCGGGTGCTCGATGTCTCGCTCATGCAGACCAGCGCGGCGCTGATGGGCTTCAACATCGCCGAACAGGGGCTGCTCGGCCGGGTGCCGCCCCTGGCCAATGTCCCGGCCGGGACCTACCAGGGCAGCGACGGCCGCTGGGTGATGGTGGCGCTGCTGCGCGACCCGGAATT
>JAQGIA010000063.1 GCA_028291445.1 Belnapia sp. | reverse complement strand
CACCCGCGCGGTCAGGGATGGCGAGGGCTGGGTGATCAACGGCCGCAAGATCTGGGTCAGCGGCGTGCCGCGGTCCGACTTCATCATCCTCATGGCCCGCACCGGCGAGGGCAAGCGGCAGGAGGGGGTGACCGCCTTCATCGTCGAGCGCGGCACCCCGGGCTTCATCATCGAGCGCGAGATCCCGATGATCGGCGGCAGACGGACCTATGAGCTGGTCTTCGAGGATTGCCGCGTGCACGAGCGGCAGATCCTCGGCCAGCTCGGCGCCGGCTATGCGCCGATGCAGCTGCGGCTGAACGTCCGCCGGCTGCAGATGGGCGCGCGCTGCACCGGCATGGCGCGCCGGGCGCTCGAGATGATGTGCGAGCAGGCGAAGAACCGCACCACCTACGGGGTGAAGCTGGCCGACCGCCAGGCGATCCAGTGGTGGATCGCCGAGGCGGCGACCAAGATCCATGTCACCCGGCTGATGGTGCGCGACGCCGCGGCCAAGATGACCGCCGGGCAGGACGTGCGGACCGAGGCCTCGATGCTGAAGGTCTATGCGACCGAGATGGCGCAGGAGGTGCTGGACAACGCCATGCAGACCTTCGGCGCCATGGGCATGACCAAGGAACTGCCCTTGCAGCTCATGGCCAACCAGGTCCGGGTGCAGCGGATCTATGAGGGCCCGACCGAGGTGCACCGCATGGCGATCGCCCGGCGGATGCTGAAGGACCGCGGCTAGGGCGCGGCGTCCGCCCGCGCCCCGGCCGCCGGGGCGCGGTGCCGGTTCACCACCATCCGGTCGTGCAGCGCGCGGATGGTGGCGGAGCCGGTCGTCTCGAACCAGAACGGCACGACCGCATGCGCGAAGCAGGCGAGCGCGCCGCCGAGCATGCGCCAGCCGAAGCCGCCGGCCGTCGCCATGTGTTCCAGGTAGCTCTCGCCGACGGTTGCCGGGTGTCGGGTGAAGGACCAGCGCGCCATCGACCTGCCTCCTGTCGGGAAGCGGGGAGTCTGCCCGATGGGGACTGGGAAAAGGTTGCAAAGCCGGCGGCGATTGCGGCAGCCTGGGGCATCCCATTCCAGGAAAGGCGCGCGGCGGGGCATGGCATTGCAACTCGACGCGATCGACCGCGCCATCCTGGCCGCCCTGCAGGAGGATGCGACCCTGCCCGTGGCCACGGTCGCGGACCGCGCGGGGCTCTCGCCCTCCCCCTGCTGGCGGCGCATCCGGCGGCTGGAGGACGCGGGGGTGATCCAGCGCCGGGTCGCCCTGCTGGATGCGGCGATGCTGCGGGTCGGCGTCACCGTCTTCGTCAGCATCCGCACCAGCCGGCACAACGCCGATTGGGCGGCGGCCTTCTGCCGGCATGTCTCGGCCATCCCGGAGGTGGTGGAATTCCACCGGATGAGCGGCACGGTCGACTACCTGCTGCGCGTGGTGGTGCCGGACATCGCCGCCTATGACAGCATCTACAAGCGGATCATCGCCATTGGCGACCTGCTGGACGTGAGTTCCAGCTTCTCGATGGAGCGGATCAAATACACCACGGCGCTGCCGACGCATTATGCCGATTGAGGAATAGCCTCAGCGGCCGCCGAGCTTGCCGGCGAAGCGCCGCTCCAGGTTGCGCGCCCGCTGGCGCCGCAGCCGCCGCGCCGCCAGCGGCCGGGCCAGCAGCGCCAGTACGGCGAGAACCCCGCCGACCGCCAGAAAGATCTCCAGCCAATTCACCCAATTCTCTCCTATTGGCACCTGATCGGCTGCCGCAAGCGATCCCGCGCCGGACCCGGCAAAGGCCCATAAGCCGGTGACGTCCCGGATTTGGCCGTTTCCCCGATGCATCGCCAATCGCGATCACGCTAATCCGGATTGATGGAGTCGACGTCATCCCCGGCTTGGCCGGGCCAGGCATTTTCGTGATCTGGAATGCTATACCTGGGTCTGCCGGCCCTGCCCGGGCTGGTCCTGCGGCGCCAGCACCGGCATATGGGGAGGCTATGCCGCAGCGCACACTTTCCCCTCCCTCGTCGCTGCCGGCCGGACCGGCGTTGCCCGGCGATGCCGCCTTGCTGGACGTCATCACACCCGCCGCCCTGGCGGCCGGCCGGGCCTATGCGCGGCAGGGCCGGGTACGCCACCTGGCGCTCTCGGCCGATGGCGGCCGGATCGAGGCGGAAGTCCGCGGCACCGCCCCGAAGCCCTATCGCCAGACCATCTCCCTGCATCGAGCCGCCTCGGCAGCATCTCCGCCGGGACCGGATACCGCCACCTTCCACGGCAGCTGCACCTGCCCGGTCGGCCGCAACTGCAAGCACGTGGCGGCCGTTCTGCTCGCCGCCCGCCACAGCCTGCCACGCGACCCGCCGAAGGACCTGCCGGCTGCTGCCGGCCGGCCCATGCCCATGCCCGATCCGCGCCCGGCCCTGCCTTTCGAGGTCTCGGCCTGGCTCGCCACCTTGGATGACACGAAGGACGCCGAGTTGGAGGCCTACCCCGATACCATCCGCCAGCGCCTGCTCTATGTGCTGGAGAACCAGCCCGGCATCCGCTTCGGCACCGTGCCGCAGGTCACCTGCTGGACCGTTACCCTACGCCGGGACGACAGCTTCCCCACCCCGCGGTCCTATGCCCCGCGTCAGGTGGAATTGCCGGCGCGCTACCTGCGGCCCTCGGACCGGCTGATCCTCCGCCGGCTCGCCCGCTTCGGCTATGGCCCGCCGACGCTCGACCGCGACGACGACCCGGCCGAGCTGCTGCGCCGGATCGTCGCCACCGGCCGCGCCCATTGGGCGGACCCGACCGGCCCGGCCCTGGCCGAGGCCGCGACCCGCCCCGGCAAGCTCGGCTGGGCGCCCAATCCGGATGGCACCCAGCACGCCACGCTGCTGCTGGATGCCGGGCTGCTGGGCTTCCAGCTTCCGGCCCCATGGTATGTCGATCCGGCCACCGGCGAGATCGGCCCGGTCGATCCCGGCATGCCGTTGCAGCTCGCCACCAAGCTGCTGGCCGCGCCGCCGATCGCCCCCGAGGCGGTGCCGGATGTCGCCAGCGAGCTGGCCCGGCGGCTGCCGAGCCTCGCCATCCCCGCCCCGGCCAAGCTGAGCCCGCCGGAGCCGCTGCGCGGGCCGGTTGTCGCGCATCTGCGGCTGACCATCGCCACCCTGCCCTTCGACCCGGCGCTGCGCGGCACCCGGCGCTACCCCTTTTCCGGCAAGAGCTACCAGGTGCCGCTGGCCCAGCTCGCCTTCGGCTACGGCCCCATCCTGCTGCCCTCGGGCCGCGAGGAGCCGCCGGCGGTGATCACCCATGGCGAGAGGCTGTACCGGCTGGAGCGCGACGGCCGCGGCGAGCAGGCGGTGCTGCGGCGGATGACCGGCATCGGCTTCGCCAAGGTCAACCAGGTCGCCCCGGTGCCCATCGCCTTCCGCCACGGCGAGGATTTCGTGCTCGACGACGACAGCGACGGCACCGATTGGCTGCATGTGCTGACCCGCGAGGTCCCGGCGCTCCGGGCCTCCGGCTGGCAGGTCGAGGTCGCCGAGGATTTCCCGATCCGGCTGGTCGAGCCGGATGCGCCGATGGTCGCCGAGCTGACCCAGGCCAGCGAGCTGGCCGCACCCGAGGGTGATGGGGATGGCGAGGCCCCGCGCCTTGCCCAGGACCCGCTGCCCGAGGAAGGCCTGCAATACGCCGAAGGCTCCGGCATCGATTGGCTGGAGCTGCATCTCGGGGTGATGGTCGGCGGCCAGCGGATCGACCTGGTGCCGATCCTGGTCTCGCTGATCGCCAATGGCGTCGGCGCCGCACTCACGGCGGCCGACGATGGCGACGAGGATGCCCCCTTCCTGGTGCCGTTGCCGGATGGAAGGCTGCTGGCCCTGCCGCGCGCCCGCATCCGTCCCATCCTGCTGGCGCTGACCGAGATCTTCGCCGGCGGCGGCATCGCGGCCGGCACCAGCCGGGTCCGCTTCGCCCCGCATGATGCCGCCGAGCTGGCGCTGATCGAGGAGGAATCCGGGCTGCCCTGGCTGGGCGGCGAGGCCCTGCGCAACCTCGGCCGGAAGCTGCGCGAGGCGGGCGACGCCATCCCCGAGGTGACCCTGCCGGAAGGTTTTCACGGCGCGCT
>JAQGIA010000047.1 GCA_028291445.1 Belnapia sp. | reverse complement strand
TCCGGTCGATGACCTTGCAGCGCCATTCCCGTTCCAGGTTGCGCTGCTGCACCGGGCTGAGCGCCGCATCCACCACCACCAGGGCAACCCGCTGGTCGTCGATCGCCTGCTTGGCCATGGCCACCTGGCCATCGCCCAGATAGGTGCTCGGCCGGCGCTCGCGCAGCGGCACGATCGCCTGATGGACGATGGTCACGCCGATGCTGGCGGCCAGCCCTACGGCTTCCGCGAGACGCGCTTCGGCAGCCCTGGGCGCGGCATCGGCGTGGTAGCCGGCGCCGCGCGCATACTTCTCATAGGGCAGGATGACAGCGGCCCTGGTGGGGCCGGTATCGGAGCCGTCGCCGCGGTCATTCGCCGGCGCCGGCAGCCCGGGCTCAGTCTCCGCCGACAGGATTGACCTCACGGTTCATGGTCAAGGTGTTGCCCTCACGGGATATGGTGGCCGCCGGAGCGCCCTCGCGCGCCGCTGCCGTCGCATCGAACAACTGGATCGGCGCGCCCGGCATCACGGTGCTGATCGCATGCTTGTACACCAGCTGGGTATGACCGTCCCGACGCAGCAGGACGGAGAAATTATCAAACCAAGTGATAATTCCTTGAAGTTTGACACCATTCACGAGAAAAATCGTGACTGGAGTCTTGCTCTTGCGAACGTGGTTCAGGAATACATCCTGCACGTTCTGGGACTTCTCGGCTGCCACGGCTCGGTCCTTCTTTTTATTGGCGGCCACATGCAGCGGCTCGCCGATTCGGGTTGATCCCGATGAAGACTGCACCATCCGATGTTGATGCGGGCTTTGCAAGGGATGCCAGACCCTTGTCAGGGGCATGGCAAACACCCCTGCCAACGCCTGGGGCATTACCCCGGCGCGTCGCTCCGCAGATAGGCAGTCAGCGCCATTGCGCTAGGAAAAGCAAATTCCGGCGCCGCCGCCGCAACCCCGCCATCATGCGCCGCATCGCCCAGCAGGACCGGCGTGCAGCCGGCGTTGCGGGCAGCCTGCATATCGAGGGCGGTATCCCCGATATACCAGACCGCCGGACCTGCGGCCTGCCCCAATGCCGGGAGCGCCAGATGGAAGGGCGCCGGATCGGGCTTGTCCGCCGCGGCATCCCCGGCGCCGAGCAGGATGCGGAACTGCCCGGCCCAGCCGAGATGCGCCGCTTCCGCCCGCAGCAACGGCCCCTGCTTGTTGCTGATCACCCCTTGCGGCAGGCCCAGCGCGGCCACCGCGGCGATCGCCTCGGCCGCCCCCGGCATCGGCGTCAGCACCGCCAGGTGGCGGGCCCGCACCTCGGCATAGAAGATATCGCGGGCGGTCTCCCAATCGGCGCCGAACATCTCGGGGAAGGTCTCCCGCAGCGAGCGGCGGACCCGGCCCCGCACCTCCTCCAGGGTCCATTCCGGCTGGCCGAAGCGGGTGAAGGCGGCATTCAGCCCGGTGGCGATGGCGAGCCAGCCATCCACCAGGGTATTGTCCCAGTCCCAGAGGATGGCGGCGGGAAGCTTGGGGGCGGGCCGGGTCATGCGGCATTCCTGCGGTCGCCCTGGACATGCCGGGCGAAGATCTCGAACAGCCGCCGCACCACCGGCCCCACCGTGCCGTCGCCGACCGGGGCACCATCCAGCGCCACGATCGGCTTCACGAAGGAGGTGGCGGAGGTCAGGAAGGCTTCCCGCGCTCCCCGGGCCTCCGCCAGGCTGAATTCCCGTTCCTCGAAGGCGAGGCCGGCGGCCCGCATCTCGGCCAGCAGCGCGCCGCGGGTGCAACCGGGCAGGATGCTGTGGTCGAGGTGGCGGGTCCGCACCATGCCGGCCGCATCGACGATCCAGAAGCTCGTCGCCGCCCCCTCGGTCACCATCCCCGTGGCCTCGTCGTACAGGATCGCCTCGATCGCCCCCTGCTCGCGCGCCGCCTGGCGGGCCAGGCAATTGGGCAGCAGATTGATCGACTTGATGTCGCGCCGCGCCCAGCGGAGGTCCGGCAGGGTGATGGCCTTGGCGCCCCAGCGATCGACGCTCACCGGATAGGGCGCGATGCGCTTGACCGTGACCACCAGCGCCGGTGGCACCGCGCCGGAAGGGAAGGCATGGTCGCGCCGGGCCACGCCGCGCGTCACCTGCATGTACAGCAGCCCTTCGGTCACCCGGTTGCGGCGGGCGACCTCGGCCAGCACATGGCGCAGCGCGGCGCGGGACATCGGCATGGGCAGGCGGATTTCGGCGAGCGACCGTTCCAGCCGGGCCAGATGCGGCGCCTCATCGACGAAGCGCCCGGCATAGAGGTGAACCACCTCGTAGATGCCGTCGCCGAACTGGTAGCCGCGGTCCTCGATATTCACTTCCGCGAGCCGCTGATCGACATAGCGGCCGTTGACATAGGCAATGCGTGACATGGCGGACCCCGGTATCCCGAGGCCCGACCATGTCACAACCCGCTATTGGCCGGCACCCGGTCCTCGGCATGGACGCCGAGGAATTTCAGCTTGCGATGCAGCGCGCTGCGCTCCATGCCGACGAAATTGGCGGTGCGGCTGATATTGCCGCCGAAGCGCAGCAACTGGGCTTCCAGGTACTGCTTCTCGAACAGCTCGCGCGCCTCGCGCAGCGGCAGCGTCATGATCTCGCTGCTGCGGTCGAGCTTCAGCATGGCCGGCGCCGCCGAGCCCACCTCGGGCGGCAGCATCTCGGCCCGGATCGGCTC
>JAQGIA010000045.1 GCA_028291445.1 Belnapia sp. | reverse complement strand
CTGCGCATCCGCAGCATGCCGCATTGGAACACCGCGAAAAGCCCGACCGGGCCCGCGCCGATGATCGCCACATCCGTCTCGACCGTCACGCCGGAGGCGCTGAGGCCGGGCAGTACCGCCGCCATGGGCATCTTCCCCGAACAGGCGGCGGGTCTTAGAGGGAAAGCCGCGCTATACCAAGACCCGCCCGCCCACCTCCGCGCCCCCGCCCCCGCCCCTTCGCCCCACCCTTCGCCCCGCCCCGTCCACGGACCCCGATGCCAGGCCTGATGACCTTGATGCTGCCCGATCTCGCCGCCACCGGCCGGCTCGCCGCGCGCCTCGCGCCGCTGGCCCGGCCGGGCGATGCGCTGCTGCTGGAAGGGCCGCTGGGGGCCGGGAAAAGCGCTTTCGCCCGTGCCTTCCTGCGGGCGCTGACCGGCGACCCGGCGCTGGAGGTCCCCTCGCCCAGCTTCACCCTGGTGCAGAGCTACGACTTGCCCTCGGGCGCGGAGGCGCATCACTACGACCTCTATCGGCTGGATGGCCCGGCCGACCTCACCGAGCTGGGCTGGGACGAGGCGCGGCAGGGCATCCTGCTGGTGGAATGGCCGGAGCGGCTGGGCGATCTGCGGCCGGCGGATGCGCTGACGCTCACCCTCGCCCATGCCGCGACGGAGGATGCCCGCATCGCCACCCTGGACGGCTGGGCCGACCGGCTGGCAAGCCCCGGCGCGCAAGACCTTGGCGCCCCAGACCTTGGCACCCGGAATCTTGGCATCCGGGACCTCGGCATATGAGATACCCCGAACCCTTCCTGGCCGCGCATGGCTATGGAGCCACGACCCGCCAGCCGCTGCCGGCCGATGCCAGCCTGCGCCGCTACGCCCGGCTGGTCGGCGGCCCGCGCCCGGCGCTGCTGATGGATGCGCCGCCGCCCGAGGACGTCCGCCCCTTCGCCCGGTTGGCCCGCCACCTGCACCAGGCCGGGCTTTCGGTACCGGAGATCCTCGCCGCGGACGAGGCCGCCGGCTTCCTCATCGTCGAGGATTTCGGCGAGGCGACGCATGCCGCGCTGCTCGATGCCGGGACCGATCCCATTCCCTTGTACACCGAGGCCGCCGAGGCGCTGGCGGCGCTGCATGCGGCGCCGGTGCCGCCCGGCCTGCCGGTCTGGGATGCCGCGGCGATGGCCAAGGCGACGGCGGCGACCTTCCTCGACTGGTGGTGGCCGGCCGCCTTCGGCGCCCCGGCCGCGCCGGCGGTGCGGGAAGGGCTGGATACGGCGTTGGCCACGATGCTGGCGCCCTTCGCCGCGGCGCGCGGCATCGTCCACCGCGACTACTTCCCGGCCAATCTCATGCGGCTCGAACGCCGCAGCGGGCCACGCCGCACCGGCATCCTGGACTTCCAGGACGCTGGCCTGGGCCACCCCGCCTATGACGTGATCTCGCTGGTCGAGGACGCAAGGCGAGACGTGCCGGCCGCCGCCCGCCGCGCCGCCGTCGCCGCCTATCTCACCGCCCGGCCGGGACTCGACCGCGGCGACTTCCTCGGCGCCATGGCCGCCTGCGGGGCGCAGCGGCATCTGCGGGTCGCCGCCCTCTGGGTGCGGCTGGCGCGGCGGGATGCCAAGCCAGGCTACCTCATCCACGGGAAGCGCTGCTGGGCGCTGCTCGAACGCTCGCTGTCGCAGCCGGCCGCCGCGCCGCTGCGGGAATTCCTCGATGCGCATGTCCCGCACGACCTGCGCCGCAACCCCGCCCTTCCGGAGGCCGAGTGACACACCTCACCCATGGCATGGTCCTCGCCGCCGGCCTCGGCCTCAGGATGCGGCCGCTGACCGAGACCACCGCCAAGCCGCTGCTACCGCTGCATGGCCGCAGCCTGCTGGACCGCGCCCTGGACCGGCTGCAATCCGCCGGGGTGGAGCAGGCGGTGGTCAATGCGCATTGGCAGGCGGACCAGGTCGCCGCCGCGGTGGCGGGGCGCACCATCCCGGCGATCACCCTGCAACGCGAGGAACAACTGCTGGAAACCGGCGGCGGCGTCGCCCGCGCCCTGCCGCTGCTCGGCCCGGCGCCCTTTGTCGTCATCAACGGCGACAGCGTGGTGCTGGATGGCCCGACCCCGGCGCTCGACCGCATGGCGGCGCGGTTCGATCCGGCGCTGATGGACGGGCTGCTGCTGGTGGTCCGCACCGCGCAGGTGGATGGCGAGGTCGGCCGCGGCGACTTCCACCTCGACCCGATGGGCCGGGTGCGGCGGCCGAAGGAGCTGGAACTGGCGCCCTATATCTTCTCCGGCGTGCAGCTATTGGCCCCCGCGCTATTCACGGATGCACCGGAGGGCGCCTTCAGCCTCAACCTGCTCTATGATCGGGCCATCGAGGCCGGCCGGCTCTATGCCCTGGTGCATGACGGCATCTGGTTTCACCTCTCGACCCCGGCCGACCTGGAACGCGCCGAGGCGGCGATGGAATCCGGCCTGGTGAAGGCCCTGTTCTGAGCACCACTACCCCCACGAAAAGGATGCACGGGTGACGCTGTTCCATATCCCGACGCATCTGCCCTTCCTCGATTGCCTCGCCGCCGGGGTGCTGCGGATGATCCCCGGCGATGCGCCGGAGCGGCTTTCCCGCATCACCATCCTGCTGCCGACCCGGCGCTCCGCCCGGGCGCTGCGCACCGCCTTCCTGCGCGCTTCAGAAAGCCAGACCCTGCTGCTGCCGCGGATGCGGGCGCTGGCCGGGCTTTCGACCGAGGATGCGGACGAGCTGGCGCTGCCGGCGCTGCTCGACCTGCCCCCCGCGGTGGACCCGCTGCGCCGCCAGGCGGTGCTGACCGGCTTCATCCTACGGCTGCCGCGCGATCGCGGCGGCCCGGCCACGCCGGAACAGGCCTGGTCGCTCGCCGCCGCGCTGGCGACCCTGCTGGACGAGATCGCGCTGGAGGAGAAGGACCTCGACCTGCTGGCGGAGACCGCCCCGGCCGAGCTGGCCGAGCATTGGCTGGAGCGCCTGACCGGGCTGGTGCCGGATACCCATGCGGCGCATTGGCAGATTACCTTGAGTTTCCTGCGCGGCATCATGGCGGCCTGGCAGGAATGGCTGGACCAGACCGGGCTGCTCGACATCGGCATGCGGCGGGTCCAGGCGCTGCGGGCGCAGACCCGGGATTGGCAGGACAACCCGCCGGCCGATCCGGTGATCGCCGCCGGCATCGGCGTCGGCGGCACCATCCCGGCGGCGGAGGAATTGCTACGGGTCATCGCCCATGACCTGCCGCAGGGCGCCGTGGTGCTGC
>JAQGIA010000030.1 GCA_028291445.1 Belnapia sp. | reverse complement strand
CTTCACCTACCAGGGGCTCTGGGCCGGGCCCTGGCTGCGCGACGTGGGCGGGCTGGAAGACGGCGCCCGCGCCGGGGTGCTGCTGTTCTATGCGCTGGGGATGATGACCGGCCAGCTGGTCAGCGGCCAGCTCGCCTCCGCCCTACACAATCGCGGCCTCGACCCGATGCTGGTGCCCTTCGCCGGCATCGGCGCCATGGCGGTGATGCAGGCCCTGCTGATCACGGCGCCGCAGGGGGTGGTGGTGCTCTCGGTGCTGTGGTTCGGCTTCGCCTGCGTCGGCTCGACCGGCCCGGTCGCCTATGCCGTGCTGGCGCAGCGTTTCCCGCCGGCGATGACCGGCCGCGTCGCCACCGCGCTCAACGGCAGCATGCTGGCGCTGGTCTTCGTGCTGCAGAACGTCATCGGCCTCGTCCTCGACCTCTGGCCCCGCACCGCCGCGGGCGGCTGGGACCCGGCGGGGTATTCCTGGGCGCTGGGCTTGACCTTGGCCGGGCAGGTGGTGACGCTAACTTGGTTCTGGCTGGCGCCACGGCGTCGTCTCCGGCCTGCCATATAGGCTCGCCATATAGGAATACGCAGGATGGACGCGAAACCCCGCCGCAAGCTGCTGGCGCGCTACCGGATCGAATCCGGCAAGGGCTTCCACCTGAAGGATTTCGACCCGGCCGATACCGGCGGGCTCAAGCTGGACAAGGATGCCGGGACGGCCTTGCTGCAGGAAGGCGTCGAGCGGCTCTCGGCCTTGCAGGACATGCTCTATGCGCAGGACCGCTGGGGCGTGCTCTGTATCTTCCAGGCGATGGACGCGGCCGGCAAGGACGGCGTCATTAAGCATGTCTTCAGCGGGGTCAATCCGCAGGGCTGCCACGTCACCAGCTTCAAGGCGCCTGGTCCGGTGGAGCTGGACCATGATTTCCTCTGGCGCCATGTCGTGGCCCTGCCGGCGCGCGGGATGATCGGCATCCACAACCGCTCCTGGTACGAGGAGGTGCTGGTCGCCCGGGTCCGCCCCGAGATCCTCGAACGCCAGAAGCTGCCGCCGGCGCTGCATACCAAGCATATCTGGGACCAGCGGCTGGAGGATATCGCCGGCTTCGAGAATTATCTCGGCCGGCAGGGGCTGGTGGTGCTGAAATTCTTCCTCCACGTCAGCCAGGAGGAACAGCGAAACCGCTTCCTCAAGCGCATCGACGAGCCGGAGAAGAACTGGAAATTCAACCTCGGCGACGTCGCCGAGCGGCGCTTCTGGAACGACTACCAGGCCGCCTACGAGAAGGCGATCCGTGCCACCGCCAGCGCCCATGCCCCCTGGTTCGTGGTGCCGGCGGACAACAAGTGGTTCACCCGGCTGGTGGTGGCGGAGGCCCTGGCCGAAGCGCTGGAGGACCTCGACCTGCACTACCCCGAGGTGACGGCCGAGGAGCGCGACAGCCTGGCGGCGGCGCGGCGCGAACTGGGCTGAGAGCATGCTTGACGCCGCCGCCACGGATGGCGAAGCATGACCGCGTGAGGGACCTCATCCCCGTCGGCCGCGGCGACGACGATCAGCTCTGGGCGGTTTTCGCCACGGTCGGGCGGACCAACCGGGTGGCCGATGTCTATCGCAGCCGTGCCGCCGCCCTGGCCGACCGCGACTGGCGGGCGCAGCAGGTGAAGGCCTACGAGGATTTCCTGCGGCGCTCGCGCCAGCCGGTGCCGCATTACAGCGTGGCGCCGATCACCCGGGCTGAATTGCCGCGTAAATGGACACCGCTACCGGCGCTGGGCTTCTTGCGCGGCCAATTCATCTGAGTGGCGTTGCCAGCGAAAAGGTTTGGCCGCATCACGGCAATGAAGCGACACATATCCGCGAGCATACCGGAAATATTCGCCGTTCGATATTGACGCGCAACGCAACGTGACTACCGCGGCCTGCGCCAAAACCCGGGGATGGCTTTCATTGCCATGGGTTCATCCATTATCTAGTGGCAGAGTGCTAGGACAGAATGCGAATGCAGGGCGTGGCCGACATCGAGGACAGGATCGTACCGGTACAGGATGGCGTGGGGCGCTGCCCCAGTATCACCGTCTGCCTCGTCACCCATAACCGGCCGCACTACGTCCGGTCCTGCCTGGAAAGCCTGCGGCACCAGACGATCGGCCTCGCCGCCTTCGACGTCATCGTGGTCGATAGTTGCAGCCGGCCGGAGGTCAGCGAGGAACTGGCCCGGCTGGTGGCGGACTTGCCGAATGCGCGCCTGCTGCGGGTCGACCGGCCCGGCGCCAGCGCCGCCCGCAACCGTGGCGCCGAGGTCAGCACGGCCGATTTCATCGCCTATATCGACGACGACGGCCTCGCCACCCCGGATTGGATCGAGCGGATCCAGCAGGTGGTGATGGAGCACGAGACCTGGCCCGGCGTGCTGGGCGGCCGCGTGCTGCCGGTCTGGGAAGCCCCGCTGCCCGGCTGGTGGCCGGAGAGCCTGCGCGGCGTGCTCTCGATCATCGAATGGGAAGGCAAGGGCGAATTCCGCACCGCCGCCGTGCCCGAGGGCCTGGAGCCCTATGGCGTCAACATGATCGTCCAGCGCCAGCCGCTGCTCGACATGGGCGGCTTCGCCGATCGGCTCGGCCGCTTCGGCGGGCTGCTGCTCTCGGACGAGGATGTCCAGGTCGGCTGGCGCTTGCAGGACCGTGGTTATTCCGCCTGGTACGATGGCCGCATCCTGGTGCATCACCAGATCCAGGCGGTGCGCATGCGGCCGGAATGGCTGATCGACCGGCTGTATTGGCAGGGCGCCTCCACCGTCGCCACCCGCCGCATCCTCGGCGCCCCCGGCACGGTCTGGCGCGAATTGCCGCGCCGCCTGGCGGTCGAGCTGTTGACCCTGCCCAGCGCCCTGGTGCCCAAGGGCAGCAGCGCGCTGCTCGGGCTGCGCTGGCGGCTGGCCTATGCGCGCGGCTTCACCCGCATGGCGCTGATGGGTGAGCAGCGCAAACGGACCCTGCCCGCCCGGCTCTGGCGCGCCCTGGTGCGGCGCGACGGCCAGCCGATCATCCCGACGCTGGATATCGGCGCCAGAGCGCATGAGACGCGGGCCGCTGAGACGCCGGCCGGTGAGGTGGCGGTCGGTAAGGTGGCGGTCGGTAAGACGGGGGGGCCGCGCGGATGACCGAGCCATCCCTCACCGTCACCTTCGCCACTCGCAACCGCGCCCAGGCGCTGCCGCGGGTGCTGGAAGCTTTCTCCCGGCTGGCCGCGCCGCGCGACGGCTGGAAGCTGGTCGTGGTCGACAACGGCAGCACCGATGCGACCGCCGAGGTGCTGCAAGGCTTCGCCGGCCGGCTGCCGCTGGCAGCCCTGAGCTGCCCGACCCCCGGCAAGAACCGCGCACTGAACCTGGCCCTGCCGGAGCTGCGCGGCGACCTCGCGGTCTTCACCGACGACGACGTGCTGCCCGATGCGGATTGGCTGATCCGGCTGCGCGAAGCCGCCGATGCCCATCCGGAGGCCGATCTGTTCGGCGGCACCGTGCTGCCGGACTGGCCGATCCCGAAGCCGGACTGGCTCTCGGAACAGGCGGTCGAGTTCAGCGTCCTCTATGCCCAGCAGCGGCGGCCGAGCGGCCCCTGCGGCTATGCCGATATCTTCGGCCCCAACATGGCCATCCGCCGTTCCGTCTTCGCTGCCGGCACCCGGTTCGCCGAGCACGTCGGGCCGGATGGCACCAACCCGCTCTATGCCATGGGCAGCGAGACCGAATTGCTGCGCCGGCTGGAAGCCGCCGGCCACAAGGGCTGGTTCGAGGCCAGTGCCCGCGTCGGCCATATCATCCGGCCGGAGCAGATGGAGGAGCGCTGGATCCTCGACCGGGCCTATCGCTATGGCGTCGGCGAGGGGCGGCACTACGCCAGCGGCATGTCGCCGAAGATGCTGCTGCGGCTGGTCGCCTATCGCCTTGCCGCGCGTGGGCTGGCGCTGCTGCCGCCCTCGCCGCGGCGGCTCCGCATCCGCTACCGCGACCGCTGGCTGGCCGGCGTGCTGGCCGGCCGGCCAGTGGCCCGCGCCTCGGTGGGCTGAGCCGCCCGATTACTCGGCGGTGATGCCGCCGGCGGTCACCACGCGCTTCCAGCGGGCGATCTCGGCCTGCTGGAATTCGGCGAATTGCTCCGGCGTGCTGCCGACCACCTCGAAGCCGATGTCGCGCAGCCGGGCCTCGGTCTGCGGCACCCGCAGCGCGGCGACGGCGGCGGCATGGATGCGGCCGACCAGCGGCGGCGCCATCCCGGCCGGCCCGCCGAAGCCCTGCCAGGAATAGACAACGAAGTCGCGCAGCCCGGCCTCGGCCGCGGTCGGCACCTCGGGCAGCAGCGGGCTGCGCGCCTCGCTGGTGATGATGATCGGCCGCACCCGGCCGTCCTTGATCTGCGGCGCGATGGAGCCGAGGTTCTGGAACGAAAGCTGCACCGTCCCGGCGATCAGGTCGGTCGTCGCCGGCGCCCCGCCGGCATAGGGCACATGCGCCGCCTCGGTGCCGGTCGCCTGCTTGAACATCTCCATGGTCAGGTGGTCGGAGGAGCCGATGCCGCTGGTGGAATAGGAAGCCTTCGCCCCATTGGCCTTCAGCCAGGCCAGCAGTTCCGGCAAGGTCTTCGCCGGCACCTGCTCGGGATGCACCACCAGCACGTTCGGCGTGCGCACCGTCTGGGTGATGCGGGTGAGCTGGGTCACCGGGTCATAGGCGAGGTTCGGCCGCAGCGCGACATTGATCGCCCAGGTGCTGATCGGCGCATGCATCAGCATATAGCCATCCGGTGCGCTGCGGATGACGGCGCGGGCACCGACCTCGCCGGTCGCGCCTGGCCGGTTCTCCGCCACCACCGGCTTGCCCAGCGCCTGCTGCATCCCAAGGGCGATGGCCCGGCCGATGATGTCGGACGAGCTGCCCGGGGCGAAGGGCACCACGATGGTGACGGGGCGGTTCGGCCAGTCTTCCTGGGCGGCGGCGCCGCGGGCGCCCAGCAGCAGGCCGGCGGCCCCCAACAGATGGCGGCGATCCATGGTGTTTCCTTTCCCGTGACGTCGCGCATTGGCGATAGCACCCGGGGGCGCGTCAATCCACGAAGCCGCGCCCGCCACAGGGCTTGACGCGGCTCCACCGCAGGCTTGGCGCGGCTCCGCCGCAGGGGCTTGACGCGCCCCGCCGCAGGCTTGGCGCGGCTCCGCCGCAGGGCTTGACGCGGCTCCGCCGCCGGGCTCGCCTGGGCACCGGAGGAAACCCCAATGGTGCCGCAGCCGAAAGCCTTCACGCTGGCCATCCCCGACGCGGCCATCGCCGACCTCAAGGCCCGCCTCGCCCTGACCCGGCTGCCCGACCAGGCGCCCGGCGCACCCTGGGCCTTCGGCACCGATGTCGGCTATCTCAAGGGTCTGCTCGACCACTGGCAGCACGGCTTCGACTGGCGTGCCGAGGAAGCCCGGCTCAACGCCTTCCCGCAATTCACCGTGCCGCTGCACGGCATCGACCTGCACTACCTGCATGTCCCCGGCGTGGGCCCCGACCCGACGCCGCTGCTGCTGATGCATGGCTGGCCCGGCTCGGTCTTCGAATTCCTCGACATCATCCCGCGGCTGACCGATCCCGGCCGCTTCGGCGGCGACCCGGCCGATGCCTTCACCGTGGTCGCGCCCTCCCTCCCCGGCTACGGCCTGTCCTTCCGCCCGGGCCAGCCGCGCTTCAGCATCGAGGCGGTGGCCGATTGCCTGGCGCATCTGATGACCGCGGTGCTCGGCTATCCGCGCTTCGGCGCCCAGGGCGGCGACTGGGGCGGCTTCACCGCCTCGCGCCTCGGCGTCGCCCATCCGGACAAGCTGCTCGGCATCCATATCAACCTGCTGTCGCTCAAGCCGGACCAGCCGCCGCCCGAGCACCCGACGCCGGAGGAAGCCCGCTACGCCGAGGAGGCCG
>JAQGIA010000207.1 GCA_028291445.1 Belnapia sp. | reverse complement strand
ACGAATCGGCAGCGTCCGCGCTGGTGGTGGAAAATCCGGCATCGGCCGGGGTGTAAGTCTGGGGTGGCCATCGGACTTGGCGGCTAGGGTGGAATTGCGAAGCTCCCACCCCTGACCGGCTGATTTTTTAGATTTCGATATGGAAAAGTTCGCCAGATACTTGCGCTTGAGCGGATGATTGCGGGCTTGGGCTTGTGGGCAATGATACCAAGCTGATTATGGAGTGATTTATCAAGTCATTCGAAGTCAGTCAGCGAGCGGATGCGGCCGGTTTCGGCGATGAGCTTGCTCCACGCCTCGTAGCCAGCGGTGCGCTTCTAACGCTTGGTCCCGGCAAAGTTCCTTGGAATGGCCGGTAGCCGCCGTTCTACTGGGACTTATCCATTTGGCGCCATTCACTAGCGAGCGGCCAGCCTGCAAGCCCTCGGGGTGAGCCACTCGGCCTTCCGCTACGAGCGCACCGACTGCGAAGACGGCGCAATGTGGCGGCGAACCTGAAGCGGGTCTGGCGGCTGAACCGCATAGCAGGCGCTTCGAGCCAGTTCCAGCGCCGCCGCGGGCAGGATTCTGCCGCCCGATGCTACTCTGCAAGTTTCCAGCCGCCTCGGGCTAGCCGGCAGGTCCCGGTTACGGCTGGAAAGGGTCCGGGCGGACGCGCTACGGGTCCCTTGACGTAACAACGGGCAGTCTCCAGCCGCGGTAGAGTGCCATCAAGCGCAGGAATACACAGAGTACAACTCCGGCCAAGGCGACAGCGGTCGGCGGCAGCCCGGCCGCGCTGCCTGCAACCACTACCAGCGCGCCCGCCAGTGCGGCGACGGCGTAGATGTCCGCCCGCAGCACAGTTGGTACCTGCGTTGTCAGCACATCCCGCACCATGCCGCCGCCGATGCCGCTGATTATGCCTAGGACAGCCGCCATGGGCCAGTTGATCCCATAGTCCAGCGCCTTTTGGGTCCCGGCCACGGCGAAGACGCCGAGCCCTGCCGCATCGAAGAACTGGACCGGCTGCTGCAGCTGATCAAACAGCTTATTGAAGCGAAAAACGAGCAGCCCGGCGGCCACGGCCAGGGCCAAGTTGTGCCAGCTTGCGACGGAGACGGGCGGGACGGCGCCGATCAGCACGTCCCGCGTAACGCCACCAAACACGGCCGTGACGAAAGCAAGCACTAGAACGCCGAACAGGTCCATGCCCCGCTGCACGCCTAACGCCGCCCCGCTGACCGCAAAAACGAAGGTCCCAATGAGGTCAAGGAACCGAACCAGAAGAACCGCCGGTTCCATGCCAGTCAGGGCCTCGCCGCCCCGTCCGCCAGCCAAGCGCCCGCGGCAGCGAGCATCGCCTCGACGCCGGTGCCCAGGGTAGGATGGATCACCGGTGCGAAGTCCGGCGCGTGGTTTGCCGGAATCTCGTCGAGCTTGCCTGCCTGCTCGGCCGCCTTGAATTTCTCCGGATCGATACCGCCGATTACCCAGAACGCCGAGGGCACATCCCAAGCCGCGCCGAACAGGCCAAAATCCTCGCTCGCCGTGGCAGGCTCGATCTCATGCATCCGCTCCGTGCCGAACTGGCGTTCCAGAGCAGCCACCACCTTCTGCGTCGCGGCCGCGTCATTGCGGGTCAGTGGGTATTCGCTCAGGACGGAGAACTCTGGCGGCTTCGGCGCGCCCGAGGCAGCCGCCTCCGCCTCAAGAATGCGCCTGATCGCGGTCAGTACTCGGGCCCGCACCTGGTCCTTGAAGGTGCGAACATTGAGCCGGAGCAGGGCCCGGTCCGGAATGACGTTCTCGCTCATTCCCGCCCGCAGGGTGCCGACCGTGACCACGGCGCTGTCCGTCATGGCCACCTCCCGCGATACCACCGTCTGCAGGCGCATCACGGCGGAGGCCGCCATCACCACGGGGTCGATGCTCTTCTGCGGCATCGAGCCATGCGCGCCGCGGCCGAACAACGTCACCTCCCAGCTGTCCCCAGCCGAGAGCATGGTCCCGATGCGCCAGCCGACCTGCCCGGCGCTGAGCGGCATCACATGCTGGGCCAGGGCTACGTCTGGCTTCGGGAAGCGTTTGACCATCCCGTCGGCGATCATGGCGCGGGCACCCTGAGCGGTTTCCTCCCCAGGCTGGAACACCGCCATCACCGTACCGCGCCAGGCGCCGCGGTTCTCGGCGAGGATCCGCGTTGCGCCCATCAGCCAGGCCACGTGCATGTCATGGCCGCAGGAATGCGCGATCGCGGTGGCTTGGCTGAAGCGGTCCGTGCCGGATGCGTTGCTGGCATAGGGTAGGCCGGTGCTCTCCTCGATCGGCAGCGCATCCATGTCGGCGCGTAGCAGCACCGTTGCTCCGTCCCCGTTGCGCAGCAGCCCGACCACGCCGGTGCCGCCGACCCCCTCCGTGACCTCATATCCCTCTTGCCGTAGCCAGCTGGCGGCGATGCCAGCGGTGCGGCGCTCCTGCATCGACAGCTCGGGATGGGCGTGGATGTCCTTGTACACCCCCTCCAGCTCGGCGAGGAGGCCGTCGGATGGGCCTGGCAGGGCGGCATGCGTACCGGCATCAGTCATGACCGTCTCCTCTGAATGCTTTCCTCAATGGTTGATCCGGGCGGCGCCACAGGGTCGCAGCGGCGCCCGGCCTCCTCCGCCCGGGTCAGCGCCAAGACTTCCCGGGCAAGGCGCAGCGCCGCTTCCGCCGGAAGCGCATCAGGATGCTCAACGAGCGCCAGGAGTTGCAGCACATGGGTACGCTGTGCCAACCTTCGGCCTTCATAACCGTCAGAACATAGCAGGCACATCTTCGCCTCCGGGCCGAGGGCATCCTCCTCAAAACTATGAGCGGCGCCGGCGAGGGCAAGTTCCGGGCCGACGCCATCCTGTTTCGCTCCCGACCGCCTCGCGCAAGCGGCTGACTGGATTTCACGGCCGATGTATGTCGCCTTCGATCGGCAGCGGCTGTCAGAATCGAATGGGCGCTGCCCGCCACGGCCCTCGCCAACGGTGCGCGAGCGGGGCTTCGCGCTGATCCTTGACCCCGGGTGCATGCGCCAGGCTTGGCTATGTGGCCGGGGAGAACCTGCACAGCGCTACCTGCTCCACATCGCCGGCACCAATCTGGGCTTCATCATGCGGCGGTTGGTGCCGGGAAACCTCGCGTGTTCGCAGCCCGAGCTTCTGCGTGTCTCGCCGTCGCCATCGCCCCAGCCGGTGGATTGTTCGCCCTGTTAACCGTCGCCGCAAGAGATCCAACTGCCGCTCTCGCCCTCAGCGCCAAGCCAGGCGGCTTGGCTGAAACGCGGGTTTCTCAAGTTTCTGATAAGGCTGCGCCATCAGAGGTTCTGAATCCAAGATCGAAAGGACGCGAGGAGTTTCTCCAGCGTTGAAAGTGCTACCAATCCGAGGCCGACACCACCAACAGTTAACAGCGGCCGGAGCGCCACTGTTCCCAACGGGTGCGTATCTATTGTTG
>JAQGIA010000638.1 GCA_028291445.1 Belnapia sp. | reverse complement strand
AGCGCGCGTTGCATTCCGACAATCTCGACGAGATTTTGCACGAAGCCTGCCGCCTGGTCGCCGAGGGCCTTGGCGCCCATTTCGCCAAGGTACTGGAATTGCAGCCCGATGGCTCCACCTTGCTGGTCCGCGCCGGGGTTGGCTGGCAGCCCGGCGTGGTCGGCCAGGTGACCCTCAGCGCCGGCGAGGGCTCTCCCGAGGGCCATGCCCTGCTCACCGGCAAGCCCGTGGTCTGCACCAGCGTCGCCGATGAGAAACGATTTCCCATCCCCCGCTTCGTCGTCGAGCATGGGGTCGCTTCGCTGGTGAATGTCGTTGTGCTCGGTGCCGATGGCCGGCCGCCCTATGGCGTGCTCGAGGTGGACAGCCGCGAGCAGCGCAATTTCGCCGATGCGGATATCAGCTTCCTCCGCACCTATGCCAATATGCTGGCCGCCGCGATCGAACGCCTGCGCGCCGAAAACGAGGTGCGCCACCGCGCCGCCGACAATGAGCGGCTGCTGCGCGAATTGCAGCACCGGGTGAAGAACAACCTCCAGGTCATCGTCGGCCTGGTCCAGCTTCAGCTGCGCCGCGCCGCCCGGCCGGAGACGTGGCAGGCGCTGCGCGCCGTCGGCAACCGCATCGATGCGCTGCGGCTGCTGCACGACAAGCTCTACGTCAGCGGCGAGGTGGACCGGGTGGACCTCGGGGCCTACCTCGCCGATGTCGCCGGCACGCTGCTGCGCTTCCACGAGCCGGACGGAGCCCGCATCCAGCTCGTGCTCGATGTGAAGGACATCACCGTTTCGCCGGAGCAGGCCGCGCCGCTCGGGCTGCTGGCGAACGAGTTCATCACCAATAGCCTGAAATACGCCTTCCGCCAGGACGCGGCGGTCGGCCAAGGGGAAGGCCCAGGGGATGGCCAGGGGGATGCCCAGGAGGAAGGCCAAGGCACCATCGGCCTGCGGCTGGAAGCTGCCCGTGGCGGCGGCGCCCGCCTGACCCTCTGGGATGATGGCAAGGGGTTGCCGCTCGACCGTTCCGGCGGGACCGGCATGCGGATGATCGACAGCCTGGCCCGCCAGCTTGCCACCCGCACGGAATGGTCGAGCGGCAGCGGCCAGGGCACCCGTCTCAGCATGCTGATCCGCCCGCCGAAGTGGCAGGTCTTCTGATCAAGCGGTGATTGCCGCCTTGCTTGTGGTCTCGGCCTTGGAGATTGGGGGCAGCAGCGCGGCGGCCAGCCCGGCGACCTCGCCGATCACCACCAGCGCCGGCGTCGGCAGCCCGGCCCGCCGCGCATCCAGCGTGCATTGCCCGAGCGTGGTGCGCAGCACCGCCTGGCCCGGCATCGAGGCCTGTGCCACCACCGCGACCGGCGTGGCCGGCGACCGCCCGGCCGCCAGCAGCCGCAGCACGATCTCGTCCAGCTTCGAGGCTGCCATGAAGGCGGCGATGGTGCCGCCCGCCCGCGCCAGGCTGTCCCAGTCGATGGTGCCGGGCAGGGCGCCCGCCTCGTCATGCCCGGTCACGAAGGTGACGGCGCTGGCGACGCCGCGCTGGGTCAGCGGGATGCCCGCCGCGGCCGGCGCCGCGGTGCCGGCGGTGACCCCGGGGACCACCCGCCAGGGGATACCGGCCTCGGCCAGCGCCAGCGCCTCCTCCCCGCCGCGGCCGAACAGGAAGGGGTCGCCGCCCTTCAGCCGCACCACCCGCAGCCCGGCCCGGGCGCCGGCGATCAGCCTGGCGTTGATCTTCGTCTGCGACAGCGGCGCCAGCCCCTTGCGCTTGCCGACCGCGACGATGGTCGCACCGGCGCCGATCAGCCGCAGCATGGCGCGGCCCGGCAGCGCGTCGTGCAGCACCAGCTCGGCCCGGGCCAGGGCGCTGGCGGCGCGGCGGGTCAGCAGCCCCGGGTCGCCCGGCCCCGCGCCGACCAGCCAGACCTCGCCCGGGGCCGGCGCATCGCCGGTCGCCAGGGCGGAAGCATAATCCACATTCATGATTCGTATAATCCTGGCGGTGGCCCACGGCACAGTGTCGGAGAATGCATCTTGTTGCTGCGTGGTTCGATAGTTAAATAGCCGCCAATCACAGTGCAATACCGAAGGATGCCCCGATGACCAGCAAGGCGAAGGCCCGGCCCGCCACCGCGCCAGTGGTTTTCACCGGCAATCGGCTGCGCGATGGCCGCGTCGCCTGGTTCGGCACCGAGGGCGCCTGGGTCGATGCCCCGGCCGCGGCGACGCCCTTCGCCCCCGAAGCGGCCGCCGAGGGCCTCGCCCTGGCCCAGCAGGGCGAGCGCGATCAGCTGGTGGTCGGCGTCTATGCGGTGGAGCTGGGTGCCGACCGGCTGCCGCTGAAGTTCCGCGAAAGGCTGCGCATCAGCGGCCCCAGCATCGATGCCGAGGCGGCCTGACCCATGAACGCGACCGTCATTCCGCCCTTCGCCCGCACCTATCGCTACGACGCGATCGACCGCGAATTCCTCGCCGAACGCATCGCCGAATTCCGCGACCAGGTGGCCCGCCGCCTGTCCGGCGCGCTGACCGAGGATGAGTTCAAGCCGCTCCGGCTGATGAACGGCCTCTACCTGCAATTGCATGCTTATATGCTGCGCATCGCCATCCCCTATGGCGTGCTGAATGCGCCGCAGCTGCGCCAGCTGGCGATGATCGCCCGTCGCTGGGACCGCGGCTTCGGCCATTTCACCACGAGGCAGAACATCCAGTTCAACTGGACCAAGCTGGAGGACGTGCCCGAGATGCTCGAGGCGCTGGCCGAGGTGGACATGCATGCCATCCAGACCAGCGGCAACTGCATCCGCAACGTCACCACCGACGAATACGCCGGCGCCTCCCCGGACGAGGTGGTGGACCCGCGCGTCTATGCCGAGATCCTGCGGCAATGGTCGACGCTGCATCCGGAATTCACCTGGCTGCCGCGCAAGTTCAAATTCGCCATCACCGGCAGCCCGAACGATCGGGTGGCCTCGCAGGTGCATGACATCGGGGTGCGGGCGCTGCGCAACGCCGCGGGCGAGGTGGGCTTCGAGATCCATGTCGGCGGCGGCCTCGGCCGCACCCCGCTGATCGGCCGCAAGCTGTACGACTTCATCCCCGAGGCCGAATTCCTCGGCCGGATGGAGGCGATCCTCCGCGTCTACAACGCGCTCGGCGAGCGCGACAACATCTACCGCGCCCGCATCAAGATCCTGGTGCGCGACCTCGGCGACGAGTTCCGCCGCCTGGTCGATGCCGAATACGCCGGCATGCCGCAGCAGAAGTACCGGCTGGACCCGGCGATCGTCGCCGCCATCGCGGCGCATTTCGCCCCGCCGCCCTTCGCCAGGCTGGCCGACCAGCCGCTGCCGCAGGATCCGGCCTTCCTCGCCTGGGCCAAGGCCAGCGTGCGACCGCACAAGCAGCCGGGGTATGCCTCGGTCACCCTCTCGCTGAAGCCGATCGGCGGCATCCCCGGCGATGCCAGCGCGACGCAGATGGAGGCGGTGGCGGAGCTTGCCGAGCGGCATTCCTTCGGCGAGATCCGCGTCACCCATGTGCAGAACCTGGTGCTGCCGCACGTCCGCCAGGAAGACCTGCACGCGCTCTGGCAGGGCCTTTGCGAATACGGCCTGGCGACGCCCAATATCGGGCTGATCAGCGACATCATCGCCTGCCCGGGGATGGATTACTGCGCCCTGGCCACCGCCCGCAGCATCCCCGTCGCGCAGCGCATCTCCGAACGCTTCGCCGATCTCGACCGGCAGCACGACATCGGCGAGTGCTTCATCAACATCTCCGGCTGCATCAATGCCTGCGGCCATCACCACGTCGCCCACATCGGCATCCTCGGCGTCGATAAGCGGGGCGAGGAGGTCTATCAGGTGACGCTCGGCGGTTCCGCCACCAACGACGCCGCCATCGGCGAGCTGATCGGCCCGGCCTTCGGCTACGACGCCATCGTCGATGCCATCGAGACCATCATCCAGACCCATCTGGCGCACCGGGCGCCGGGCGAGCGCTTCGTCGATACCTATCGCCGCATCGGCTCCGCCCACTTCAAGGAGGCTCTCTATGCCGCTGCTTGAGGACGGCCGGCTGC
>JAQGIA010000605.1 GCA_028291445.1 Belnapia sp. | reverse complement strand
GGCCCGGCCACCGACTCCCAGCGCCGCTTCCTTCACCGCCTCGTTCAGGGTCGGGTGGGCATGGCAGGTCCGCGCCACATCCTCGGCGCTGGCGCCGAATTCGATGGCGAGCACGATTTCGGCGATCAGCGTCCCGGCATCCGGGCCGATGATATGCGCGCCCAGCACCTTGTCCGACTGCGCATCGGCGAGGATCTTCACGAAGCCATCCGTCTCCTCCATGGCGCGGGCGCGGCCATTGGCGGTGAAGGGGAATTTGCCCGCCTTATAGGCGATGCCCTGGGCCTTCAGCTCCGCCTCGGTGGCGCCGACCGAGGCGATCTCGGGCCAGGTATAGACCACGCTGGGAATGGCGCCGTAGTTCACGTGGCCGGCCTGGCCGACCAGGATCTCGGCGACGGCGACGCCCTCGTCCTCGGCCTTGTGGGCCAGCATGGCGCCGGCGATGCAGTCGCCGATGGCATAGATGCCGGGGATATTGGTGGCGAAGTGGCCGTCGGTCTTGACCCGGCCGCGCTCATCCAGCGCGACGCCGACCTCGGCCAGGCCGAGCCCTTCGAGATAGGGGCGCCGGCCGATCGCCAGCAACACGATATCGGCCTTGATCTCCTCGGCGGCGCCGCCGGCGGCGGGCTCCACCGTCAGGGTCACGCCGCTATCCGTCACCGCGGCGGCGGTGACCTTCGATTGCAGCCTGAACTTGAGCCCCTGCTTGCCGAGCACCCGCTCCGCCTGCTTGGCGATCTCGGCATCCATGCCGGGCATCAGCCGGTCGAGGTACTCGATCACCGTGACCTCGGCGCCGAGGCGGTGCCAGACCGAGCCCAGCTCCAGCCCGATGACGCCGCCGCCGATGACGACCAGGTGGCTGGGGACCTTGTCCAGCTCCAGCGCGCCGGTCGAGGTGACGATGCGCGTCTCGTCGACCTCGACGCCGCGCAGCGGGGTGCTGTCGCTGCCGGTCGCGATGACGATGGCCTTCGTTGCATAGGTCTCGCCGGCGACCTCCACCTGGCCGGGCGAGACGATGCGCCCGGCGCCCTTCAGCCAGGTGACCTTGTTCTTGCGGAACAGGAATTCCACGCCTTTGACATTGGCCCCGACGACTTCGCCCTTGCGCGCTTGCATCTTCGCCAAATCGAGCGTCACGCCTTCGACCAGCACGCCATGGGCGGCCAGCTTGTGGTTGGCCTCCTCGAAATGCTCGCTGCTCTGCAGCAGCGCCTTGGAGGGGATGCAGCCGATGTTGAGGCAGGTGCCGCCCAGGGTCGCGCGTTTCTCCACGCAGGCGACCTTGAGGCCGAGCTGGGCGGCGCGGATGGCGCAGACATAGCCGCCGGGGCCGGAGCCGATGACGATGAGGTCGAAGCTGTCGGGCATGGAGGCTCCTTGAGCCGAGGGTCGGGGACCGGATGGACGGTCGGATTTCGGCCGGGAAACTGGTGCCTGGCGCCGGCGAAGGCAAGCCTGCCGCGGGCGGTTCAGGCTGGGATGGGTCTACTCGGGCCGGTCCTTCTCAGCTCCGGTCCTTTTCAGCTCTGGATTGGGGCTGGGGCCGAGGCGGCCCGGCTGAAGCCGATGGTCACCCGCACGCCCTGGCCGGGACTGGAGGCGACATCGAAGCTGGCTTTGGCATTCTGCCGCAGCGATTGCACGATCATCGCGCTCAGCTTGCCGCGGCGTGGCCATTTGGCCGTGTCCGGCAGGCCGACCCCATCATCGGCGACGGTGATGCGGCAGCCATCCCCGTCCGAAAGACTATGCAGGGTGATGGTGCCGCCATCCCTGCCGGCGAAGGCGTGTTTCAGCGAATTGGTCAGCAGCTCGTTCACCACCAGCCCGGTCGGCATCGCCACATTCACCGAGACCGGATAGGAATCCACCTTGAGGTCGAGCCGGATGCCCTCCACCGAATGCGAGCGCAGCAACGAGGAGGCGATGTCGCTGAGGTAGCTGCCGAGGTCGATCTGATCGCTCTTGTTCTGGTCCGAGAGCAGCCCGTAGAGGATCTGGATCGCCTCGATCCGTCCCGCCAGCCGGTCGAAGGGCGCGGTATCCATCCGGTCGCTGGCATTGCGTGCCTCGATCCGGATCAGCGCCGCGATCATCTGCAGGTTGTTCTTCACCCGATGCTGGATTTCCAGCAGCTCGGCGTCCTTCTCGCGCAGCTTGTCGGCCAGATCGGCATGGAATTTCGGGCCGCGGGTGGCGACATCGACCAGTACGGCGAGCCGATAGGCAGGCTTGCCGTCGTCGTCCTCGATCAGGTTGGAATAGGCATCGGCCAGGGCCGGCGACGCATCCCCGCGGTCGATGCGGAAGGTGCCGATGAAATCGTTGCCCTTGGGGATGGCTTCGCCCAGGCGGCGCGGCGTCGCGCTGTCCTGCTCCTCGCCGACCAGTGCCATCCAGGTCTTGCCGGAAAGCTGCGCGGCGACCAGGCCGGAGAGCCGTTCGAATTCCGGGTTGGCATAGACGATGCCCTCGGCGTCCTTGACCTCCGAGACGATGATGGCGATCGGCACCTGGTCGAGGAACCGCCGGAACTGATCGCTGTCCAGCGCACCCGCAAGGTCCGGTGTCGCCAGCAGGCTTTCGACCTGGCCCGCGGTCCCGTTGTCTTCGGTCATACCCAGCGCTGCGCCCCATCTGCCGTCGGCGGCCCGGTCTTGCCGACCGGGCCGCACTTCCCGGCACAATAGGCGCATGGCCATGTGAGGTATATGCCGGATCGGCCCGGCCCCCGGAGCTTGCCCAACCCTCAAGCTTGCCCAAGCCCAAAGCTTGCCCGGGCATCCCGCGCGATGGCAGTTTCCGCTTCCCCCGCGCCACCGGCCCCGCCAGATTTGCCGCAACGACAACGCGGGAGGACGCGGGAATGCAAGATCATGGGGAACGGCGCGCCGTGCTGGACGGCACGATCGGTCTGGCTGGGCCGAAGGGGATGGACCCCCCCGGGGGTGATCCGCGTGCTGCATGATGCGTTGCAGGCAGCGCCGTTCGATCCGGCCAATGCCGCGGTCCGGGCGCAATTCGCCATGCCGTCGGAGTATGAAGACACCGAGGACCACCGCAGCTCCATCGCTCGTCGCGCCGCGTACTAAAGGTTTATGGCGCAGCGGCTGAAGCTGCGGATCGCCTGAAAAAGACCATCCGGGAGAGTCCAGAAAAATGACCGACATCACCCGCCGCGGGGCGCTGACGCTTGCCACGGCCAGCCTTGTCGCCACCTCGTTTGCCGCGCCGGCGCTCGCGCAGCCCCGCTACCCCGACCGGCCGATCCGCCTGGTGATCCCCTGGCCGGCCGGCGGCTCCGCCGATTCGCAGCTCCGCTCGATGGGTGAGATCGCCTCCAGGGCGCTCGGCCAGCCGGTGGTGGTCGAGAACAAGCCGGGCGCGGGCGGGACGCTGGGGCCGATGACCGTCGCGCAGCAGTCCCGGCCGGATGGCTATACGTTGACCCAGATGCATCTTTCGGTGCTGCGGCGGCCCTGGATGATGAAGACCCCGCTGTGGGATCCGGTGACGGATTTCACCCATATCATCGGCCTGACCGGCTGGCTGTTCGGCACCGCGATCAAGGCCGACAGCCGGTTCGAGACCTGGCAGCAGATGATCGCCTATGCGCGGGCCAATCCGGGCAAGCTGACCTATTCCACCAGCGGCATCGGCACCACCAACCATCTGGCGATGGAAACCATCCAGGAGCTGGAGAAGATCGAGCTGACGCATGTGCCCTTCCGCGGCTCCAACGAAGGCGTCACCGCGGCGCTGGCCGGGCAGGTGGACATGGTCTGCGACAGCAGCGCCTGGG
>JAQGIA010000194.1 GCA_028291445.1 Belnapia sp. | reverse complement strand
CGGCCCGGGCAAGGTGCTGGGCATGGAACGCGGGCTGAACCGGCCGTGGACCGATGGCGGGATGCTGATGTCCTGGCTTTGGCAATAGCCTCAGGCAAACAGGTAGGGTTCAGCAAAGGAGGGATGGGCTGGGCTGGATCCGTGGCGATCCGGGCGGATTGGCGGCAGTGGCGGCTGGCGCTCGGTGCCACCAACCTCGGCACGAACGCATCGCCCGGGCCTGCCAGGGCACCTGCTACTACGCGCCGGGACGGACTGCCGATGCCTCGCTGGCCCATCGCTGGTGGGGCGGATTCGTGACAGCCATGACATTTCTAATCCTGGATTGATTAACTATTATTAATAATACCGCAATCAGTTACTGGGACAGATAATCCATCACGCGTTCGCGAATACCGCGCAGCCGGTGTTGGCACGACCGCCCAACCACCCGCAGAAGCGCCCGGCGGCGGGCTTTCCCGCACCGCAGCGAAGATCGCAGGAGGCTTCATGGCGTTACCCAGGCTGTTCATCTCGACCGACATGCAGATGATAACCGGCATCAACTCCATAGACGGGGACAAGGACGATGTTCAGTCCCTCGTGCATGCGCTGATGTACCAGGATAAATTCGACATCGTCGGCATCGCGTCCAGCGTCTCGCGCTGGCAGCCCGGCAAGAACGACGACAGCTTCATCCATCACGTCATCGACAAATACGCCGAGAACCGGGACGAGCTCGCGGCCCGCGCCGACGGCTTCAAGACCGCGGCGGAACTGCATGACATTACCTACCAGGGCACCAAGTGGCTGTCCGGCTGGTCAGGCGTGCCGGGGCAGACCGATGCTTCACGCGCGATCGTCCGTGAGGCCCGCGAGGCCCGCGACGCGGGGGCGCCGCTTTATGTCGCCACCTGGGGCGGTGTCGGCGATGTTGCCCAGGCGCTGCACGATGCGCCCGACATCGCCGGCACGGTCCGGCTGCTATCCGTCGCCGGCCAGCTGCAGGAGCCGAATGCGCATGCCTATCTGAAACGGGAATTCGCCGGGCAGGGCGAGCTCTGGTGGATCGACGAGGCCACGACGCATTTCGGCGTCTATGCGACGCCCGATACCAAGACGCCGGCCGGCAATGCCTGGGCCGAGGCGAATGCCCGCGGCCATGGCACGCTCGGGCAGTTCTTCTACGAGAATACGCTCGACGTACGCGGCACCGGCGGCACCCATGACGGCATGAAGATGGGCGATTCGCACACCACGCTCTATCTCATCGACGGCGCCGGCAACAACGACGATCCAACCGCGCCGAGCTGGGGCGGGCAATTCCGCGAAGCAGGCGACCGGTACTGGGTCGATCAGGCCGGGCAGGCGTTCAACTTCGCCGGCAGCGGCGGCGCCCGCACCACCTACGAGGACCGGGCGGCCTGGACCGGCGACTTCGCCGCGCGCCTGGACTGGTTGCAGTCCGCGCCGCCGGTAACGGCGCCGGTCAAATCACCGGTAACGGCGCCGGTCGTACCGCCGGCACCAGCCCCGGCGAACGCGACGCTCGGCAGCGGCGGCGACACGCTGGTGCTGAAGCTCAGCCAGGACGCCTGGCAGGGCAGCGCGCAATACATCATCAGCGTCGATGGCCGGCAGACCGGCGGTACGCAGACCGCCAAGTCCCTGCAGGCCAGCGGGCAGGACGATACCGTCATCGTCAAGGGCGATTGGGCGGCCGGCGCCCACAAGGTGACCGTCACCTTCCTGAACGACGCCTGGGGCGGCACGGCGGCCACCGACCGCAACCTGCATGTCGAGGGCATCACCTATAACGGCGCTGCGCTGGAGCAGGGATCGGCGGAGCTGCTCCGGAACGGCTCGGTCGATTTCGGCTTCACCGACCGCGGCATGGCAGCGACCGCCGACATGCTCTTCGCCTGACCTGGGCTTGGGGCTTCCGTCAGGCCCCTTATTCCCGCCAGGGATGCTCGGCCCAAAGGGCCTGGTATTTCCCGCGCAGGGCAATCAGCTCGGCAAGGTAGGCGTCCGGACCGAGGAAGCGCAGCGGCAGCGCCTGCTGCGCCGCATTGGCCTGGAATTCCGGGTCCTCCACGGTTCGCTGCACGGCAAGCGACAGCCGCTCCAGCACGGCGCGGGGCACCCCGGCGGGGGCAGCCATGCCGCGCATGGAGCCTTCCACCACGTCGAAGCCGGCTTCGCGGAAGGTGGGGATGTCGCCAGCCACCTCGGTGCGGCGCTCGCCCATCTGGCCGAGCATCCGCAGCAGGCCCTGGCGGCTTTCCACCACGCCTTCCGCCACGTTCATCGAGCCGATGGCGATGGTCCGGCCGAGCAGCGCCTGCTTCACCTGGGCGCTGCCGGCATAGGGGACGTGCAGCAGGCGGATGCCGGCCTGGCGCTCGAAGGCCAGCACCGCGAGGTGGTCGTCGGAGCCGATGCCGGTGGTGCCGTAGCTGATGGCCTCGGGCTGCGCGCGGGCGGCGGCGATCACCTCCGCCAGCGTTCGGTAGGGGCTGTCGGTCAGCACGTAGAAGGCGCCGGGATCGTCGACGATATTGCCGATCGGGGTGAAATCCTCCAGCCGGAAGCGGGTGCGGCGCTCGATCGGCAGGGTGACGATGTGCGGGGTATTGATGAAGCCGATGGTCAGCCCGTCCGGCTTGGCGCGGGCCAGCTCGGCGAAGCCGATCTCGCCGCCGGCGCCGGGGCGGTTCACCACCACCACCGGCTGGCCGAGGTCCTTCTCCAGGTAGCGGGCCAGGGTCCGGGCGGCCAGGTCGGTGCCGCCGCCGGCGGCGAAGGCGACCACCATGGTCAGCGGCTTGTCGGGCCATTCGGCCCGGGCGGGGCCGGCGAGCAGCAAGGCGGGGGCGGCGAGCAGCAGGCGGCGGGTGGGCATCACGGCGGTCCCGGAATTGGAAGGGGCCGGCGAGTGTCCTCGCCGGCCCCTGATTCCGCAACTGCCCGGAGGCATCTGGTCAGTCGGCGGCGAGCGCCATCCGGCTACGGTTCATCCGACTGTTCACGTGATCCTCGGCCATGTCCACCACCCGCTCGGTCTCCTCGGGAGTGAAGACGTGACCGGCACCCTGCATGACGCGGTAGTCGATGGTGATGCCGCGCTGGGTGTTCAGCTTGTCGACCAGCTTCTTCACCGAGGATTCCGGCACCAGCTCGTCGGCCGCACCGTGCAGGATCAGGCCGTTGCATGGACAGGGGGCGAGGAAGCCGAAGTCGTAGTGGCTGGCGGGGGCGCTGATGGAGACGAAGCCACCCATTTCGGGCCGCCGCATCAGCAGCTGCATCCCGACATAGGAGCCGAAGGAATAGCCGGCGACCCAGA
>JAQGIA010000215.1 GCA_028291445.1 Belnapia sp. | reverse complement strand
CCAGCACGGCCATCAGCCGCCGCAGGCCCATTCCACCATGCCGCATGCGTCGCATCGCTCCACAGGTGGAACCGCCGGCCGCCGCTCTGCAAGGCCCACCACCTCGCGGGGGATGGCCGCGGCCCGGTGCGCATGGCTCAATGCGGCAACACCAGGAGACAGCGCCATGGCAGACCCCATCAGCTTCCCCGGAACGGTCGAATGGTCCGGCGAGAATCCCGGCATCAGCCTCAAGACCGACCCCGCCGGCCCCTTCACCACTCTGGCCAGCTTCTTCCGCGTCGTGCTCTCCCCGCATGGTCGCGGCCATGCGCTGGTCCTGCTGCAATCCCCCGGCGAGGCCGATGCCCCGGGCAATGTCTGCCTGACCGACAACGAGCCGCTGGCGCGCTACCTGGTCGCCGGCTTCGTCGCGCAATTCGGCGCCTGGCGCGGCCTGCCGGGCCTGGCCGGCCTGCGCTATGTCCCGCTCGACAGCGTCACCACCGAGGGCGATGCCGGCAGCACCTATGCCGAGGTGGTCAAGGCGCCCGGGATGGAGGTGAAGCTCACCTGGGCCAGGCTCGGCGCGCCCTTCTGCTTCGCCTTAGCGCCGGAGCATTCGGCAACCGGCAAGCACCACATGCCGAGCCTCTTCGTCGGCTGCGAGACCGCCAGCATCACGGTGAACGGCAAGGCCCTGCCCGGCGAGACGCTGCCGCGCGTGGTCGCCGGGCATCCCATCAGCACGGCGATGCTGGCCTTCTCCGAAACCTGGATCAAGGCATGAAGGCTGCGATCATCGCGGCGGCGCGGGCGCTCGACGCGCTCGGCTTCATGCCGAGCAAATCCGGCAACCTGTCCTGCCGCACCCCGCGCGGCTGCCTGATCACCCCCGCCGGCCTGCCCTATGCCGAGACCACGCCGGAGGATCTGGTCGAGATCGCCGGCTGCGGCACGGTACTGGCCGGCCACCGCCGCCCTTCCTCGGAATGGCGGCTGCATGCGGCGGTCTATGCCGCCCGGCCGGAGGTCGGCGCGGTGGTGCATACCCACAGTCCCTGCGCCACGGCGCTGTCCTGCGCCCGGCAGGCCATCCCGCCCTTCCACTACATGATCGCGCTCGGCGGCGGCGCGGATATCCCCTGCGCGGCCTATGCCACCTTCGGCACCGCGGCCCTGGCCGAGGCAACGCTGGCCGCGCTCGCCGGCCGCCGCGCCGCGCTGCTGGCCAACCACGGCGCCATCGCCCTCGGCACCACCCTGGCCGGGGCCAAGGCCCTGGCGATGGAGGTGGAGAACCTCGCCCGGCAATACCTGGCGCTGCGCGCGGCCGGCCTCGCCCCGGTGCTGCTGACCGAGGCCGAATTGCGCGAAGTCTACGTGCAATTCGGCGACTACGGGCGGATTACCTGAAGTTCAGTTCGCGGAGCGAGCAGGTCTCCACCGCGCGCCGTTCCAGCGCCCGGCCATCGGCATAGACCACCCGGATATCCACCGTGCAGACTTTCCCGGCCGGCAGGCTGACCGGCATGCCGGCACCCGGCGCCAGGGTGCCCTGGCCCAGCCGGTCGCGGCCCCAGTTGGTATCGGTGCTCAGCGAGACGTACAGCTCGTTCACCACCACGCCGGTGCTGTTGACGAATTGGAAGCTCGGGTCGCCGACGCCGGCGGGGGCGCCGCCCCAGACCACCCGGGCCAGGTTGCAGGCATTGACCTGCCGCCGTTCCTCCTCCCGCCCGCCCTGGTACACGACCTTGATGTCCAGCACGCAATCCGACAGTTGCGGCACGATCCAGACGCTCTGGCCCGGCGGCAGCACCGCATTGCCCAGCACGTCGCCGCCCCAATTGTTGCTGCGCGAGGGTGAGACGAAGACCCGCTCGATGGTCTGGCTGGTGCTGTTCACCAGGCTGAAGCGGTTCTGCGCCTGCGCCGGGGCAGCCGGGGCGACCAAACCTGCCCCCAGGATCAGGCCGAGGATGAGCAGAAGCCTTGCACGCATGATTCTCCCTTTCGCAACCAGAGGTTTCGCGCAGCATACCATGTCGGATGCGGTCCGAAACAAGCGGCTCCGCAGGACATGAACCAAATCGGCCCATGGAGAAGGCGGCAAACCGCTCTGAGGTTGGGCCGGGCCGGACCGCCCGGGCCATCGTGACGATATCGCGCCGCCGCATTCTGCTTTAACTTCTCCGCCATGCAGCTTCCCGGCCCTCCGTTGCGGCTCGCCCTCCTGGCCGCCGCACTTCTGTCCGCCTGCGCCGCCAGCGGGGTCACTGGCGGGACCCCACGAGGGCCGCGCCTGGCCAGCGAGCCGGCGCCCGGCGCCTTCGGCAGCTACCTCGCCGGCCGCTTCGCCGCGACCGAGACGGATACCAAATCCGCCGCCGACAGCCTGCTGGGCGCGCTGCGGGCCGATCCGGACCAGCCGGAGGTGCTGAACCGCGCCTTCCTCGCCAGCCTGCTGGATGGCCGGTCGGAAGCGGTGCGGCTGGCCCGGCGGCTGCCGGACAACCCGGCCGCCAACCTGTTGCTGGCCGGGGCCGAGGTGCAGGCCGGCCGTTGGGACCGGGCCGAGCAGCGGCTCCGCGCCCTCGGCCGCAGCGGCCCGGTGCAGGTGCTGCAGCCGACCCTGCTCGCCTGGGTTCAATTCGGCCGCGGCCAGCCGGACCAGGCGCTGGCGACGCTGCGCCCGGTGGTCGAGGCCAACCGGCTGCGCGCGCTGAACGCCCTGCATGCCGCGCTCATCGCCGATGTCGCCGGCCGGCCACGCGATGCCGAGCGCTATGCCCGCCTCGCCGTCGCCGACCAGCCGCAACCGCCCTGGCGGCTGGCGGTGCTAGCCGCCGGGGTGCTGAACCGCGCCGGCCGCGGGCCGGAGGCGCAGCGCCTGCTCGACCAGATCCTGGAAGGCGGCGACGATACCGCCCTGGCGGCGACCCAGGCCAGCCGCCGGCTGACGCTGGCCTCGCGCGGCGTCGCCTCGCCGGCGGATGGCATGGCGGAGGCCTATACCGCCCTGGCCAATGCGCTGCGCGGCCAGGGCTCCAACGACTTCGCCATGGTGCTGGCCCAGCTCGCGCTGCGCTTGCGCCCCGGCTTCGCCCCGGCCCTGGTGCTGACCTCGGACGCTTTGGCCGACCAGAACCACCCCGAGGCGGCGCTGGCGGCGCTGGACCAGATCGCCACCGACGATCCGCTGGCCCCGGTCATCGGCCTGCGCCGGGCTGCCCTGCTGGACAAGCTGGGCCGCATCGAGGAGGCGGTCACCCTGCTGCGCCAGCTCGCCGCCGCCGATCCCGCCATGCCGCAACCCGCCGCCCGGCTCGGCGACCTGCTGCGCCGGCGCGACCGCTTCCCCGAGGCGGCCCAGGCCTATGACCAGGCGCTCACCCGCAGCGCCGAGGCCGGCGCCCGCAACTGGCCGCTGTTCTATGCGCGCGGCATCTCCCACGAACGCTCCGGCGACTGGCCGCGCGCCGAGGCCGACCTGCTGCAGGCGCTCGAACTCGCGCCGGAGCAGCCCTACGTGCTGAACTACCTCGGCTATACCTGGGCCGAGCAGGGCAAGAACCTGGACCGCGCCAAGGCCATGCTGCTGCGGGCGACCGAGCTGCGGCCGCAGGACGGCAATATCGCCGATAGCCTGGGCTGGGTGATGTTCCGCCTGGGCAACCTGCCGGCAGCGATCACCTGGCTGGAGAAATCGGTCGAGCTGGAGCCCCGCAGCAGCGTCATCAACGACCACCTGGGCGATTCCTACTGGGCCGCCGGCCGACAGCGGGAGGCGCAATTCCAGTGGCGCCGCGCGCTGACGCTCGACCCCGAGCCGGGCGACATGGCAAAGATCGAGACCAAGCTGAAGGATGGGCTGCCGGGCTATCCCGCCTCCACCGCGCAGCGGTGATGCCTTCCAAGGAAGCGGCACCCGCAAAAATCAACCTCTACCTGCACGTCACCGGGCGGCGGGCGGATGGCTACCACCTGCTGGACAGCCTGGCGGTCTTCGGCCCGGCCGCCGACCGGCTCTCCGCCGCCCTGGCGCCGGAGCTGAGCCTGGCGCTGGCGGGACCCTTCGCCGCCGGCCTCGCCGCTGGTCTGTCCCCTGGACCGGATAATCTGGTGCTGCGCGCCGCCCGTGCCCTGGCGGCGGAGGCCGGCATTCCGGCCGGCGCCGCGCTGCGCCTGGAGAAACATCTGCCGATCGCCTCCGGCATCGGCGGCGGCTCGGCCGATGCGGCGGCGGCGCTGCGGCTGCTGGACCGGCTCTGGGGTCTCGGCTGGCCCATGGCGCGGCTGGCCGCCATCGGCGCGGCGCTGGGGGCCGATATCCCGGTCTGCCTCGCTGCCCGCCCGCAACGCATGCAGGGCGTGGGGGAAGTGCTGCTGCCCGCCCCGGCGCTGCCGGAATGCGGGATGCTGCTGGTCAATCCCGGCGTGGCGCTCTCGACCCCGGCGGTGTTCCGCGCCCGCCCGCCCGGCTTCACCCCGGCCGCCAGCCTGCCGGACGGCTGGACCGATCCCGCTGCCATGGCGGCCGACCTCGGATTGCTGCGCAACGACCTGGAAGCACCGGCGATCGCGCTCTGCCCGCCGGTGGCCGATGTGCTCGCCGCGCTGCGCCGCCTGCCCGGCTGCCTGCTGGCGCGGATGAGCGGCAGCGGGGCCACCTGCTTCGGCCTGTTCGCCGATGCGGCTGCCGCGGCCGCCGCGGCACGGGCGCTGCCGGGCGAATGGTGGCACGCCGCCGGCCGGCTGGCCGCGCCGGGCTGAACCCTGCCGAGGGGGCTTTACGCGGGTCCGGTGCGGTCTTATCCAGGCCCGGTCGCTGGGGCGTCGCCAAGCGGTAAGGCAGCGGCCTTTGAAGCCGCCATTCCCAGGTTCGAATCCTGGCGCCCCAACCACGGAACCAGTGCGGCCGGAGACGGTTTCCGCTCCGGACCTTGCTGAAGGTCCGAGCCCTTGTTGAAGGGTGGCTTTTCCTGGAGGCGGCACCATGCCCCGCGGCGATAAATCCAGCTACACCGACAAGCAGAAGCGCCAGGCTGCGCATATCGAGGCCGGCTACGAGCAGCGCGGCATGCCGGAGGGCGAGGCCGAGCGCCGCGCCTGGGCAACGGTCAACAAGGAGACCGGCGGCGGCAACCGCAGCGGCTCCGGTCGTGGCAAGCCGGATACCCATGTCTCGGCGGAGCGCGGCGGCGCGGTGGGCGGCCCGAAAGGCGGCCAGGCCTCGGCCAGCCGCAGTGCGGCGGACCGTTCCGCCTCGGCCCGCAAGGCAGCGGCAACCCGTAAGCGGAATGCGGCTGCCAAGGCCTGACAGGCTGGAAGTACAGGTTGGTAGGGGCGGCGGGATTCGAACCCGCACGGGCTCGCGCCCGAGGGATTTTAAGTCCCTTCCGGCTACCGTTTCGGCACGCCCCCGCCATTGCGGCTTAGCACAGCCTGCTACCGCATGCAGCGCAGGAACACGGTCGAGGGATGCGCCACCTCGCCCACCTCGGCAGCGCTGCGCGGCACCGCGCCGGGCGCCGCCATGCGCGGCTGCACCCCGTTGGCCCGCAGGAATTCCACCGCTTCCGTGCCCTTCACCGCGAAATTCACATTCTGCGGAATATCGCCGGTGCTCTGGGCTATGCGCTGGGCATTCAGCTTGGACACCACCACCCCCATCACATTGCCGCCCAGGTCGAGCAGCGGCCCGCCCGAATTGCCCGGCTGCACCGGGGCGCTGATCTGGAACTGGGCTTGGTTGTCGCGCAGCCCGCCCAGCGCCGAAACCTCCCCGGTGGTCAGGGTCGGCCCGGAGGAAAGCAGCCCGGCCAGCGGAAACCCGTAGGTCACCACCCCCTCGCCCCGCCGCACCTCCGGCCCGCTGCGGAAGCTGAGCACCGGGCCCGGATCGCCCTGCACGGTCAGCAGCGCCAGGTCGCGCCGCTCGTCGGTAGCGGTCACCCGGGCGGTCAGTTCCGTCCCGGACGAGGTCCGCACCCGCATCTCGTTGCATTCCTTGGCGACGTGGTGGTTGGTCAGCAGCCGCCCCGGCGCGACGACGAAGCCGGTCCCGGAGGACACCGCACGGGACCCGCCCGGAGCCTGGCCGAAGGGGCCGTTACCCGGCGGCAGCGGTGCCGGCTTGGTGCCCGGCCCACCCGAAGCCTCGGGCGGCAACGGGCCAGAGGAAGACCCGGGCGGCTGTACCCGGGGCGTTCCCCGGGGCGCCTCCCTGGGTGTCTCCCTGGGTGTCTCCCTTGGCGTCTGGGGTCCGCCGCCGAGCGGTGGCGGCTTGCCCCCGGGCGGCATCGGCTCCACCCCCAGCGGCGGCGGCTTCGGCTGCGCCACGGCGCTGCCGATAACATAGGGGGCGACCCAGGTGGCAGCGCCCGCGACGAGCGTGCAGGTGGCGATCAACAGCGGCAGTTTGCGCATCGCGTGAGCGTGCCGGGGCGGGATGGCCGCGGTCAACAGCCGTCCTGCGTCATCCGGGTCACACTCACAGCAACCCTTCCCGGCGGAAGGAGGTCTGCCGGCCGTTGCCGATGATCAGGTGGTCGTGCAGCACGATCCCGAAGATGCCGGCGGCCGACTTGATCTCGGCGGTCATCTCGATATCCGCCCGCGAGGGCGTCGGGTCGCCGCTCGGGTGGTTGTGCACCAGGATCATCGCCGTCGCCTGCAGTTCCAGCGCCCGCTTCACCACTTCCCGCGGATAGATCGGCGTGTGGTTCACCGTTCCGCGCCCCATCACCTCATCGGCCAGCAGCCGGTTGCGGGTATCGAGAAACAGCACATGCACCTCCTCGACCGTCGCCCGGGCGACATGGGCGTTGAGGTAGTCGATCAGCTTGTCCCAGGAATTCAGTACGTCGCGGTTGCGCACCTCGGCCCCGGCCAGCCGCAGCGCGGCGGCATGCACGGTCTTCAGCGCCGCCGCCCCGGCATCCTTGATGCCTTCCACCTGGCGAAGCTGGTCGAGCGGCGCGGCGATGGCATTGGCGAAGCTGCCGAAGCGGTCGATCAGCGCCCGGGCGATCGGCTTGGTGTCCTGCCGCGGCAGCGCCAGGAACAGCACCATCTCCATCAGCTCGTAATCCGCCAGCGCGCCGGGGCCGGCGGTCAGCAGCTTCCGCCGCATCCGGTCGCGGTGGCCGAGATGCGCCGGCAGGGCAACCGGCGGCTCGACCAGCCGTGGAGGGCCAAGCTCCTGCGGGCCAATGCTACCAAGTGGCATTTCCAGCTCCAGGCCGGACATTCCGGCCTCCGCCAGGCCCCGCTGGCCCTCGCCCTTCTGGCTGCCGGCTTTCCGCATCATTCGATACCCCATGCGAATGATGCGGGGATTCGGTTGCGGAACCAAGCACGGAATCGCGCCTTCAGGAGAAATCCTGAATGGACGCAACGTCCGGATGCCGTGGCTTCCGGGCAATTGATTGCTGCTTCAGCAGCCTGCCAGCCGCAGCAGACACTCCGTCCGAACTGCGGAAATCCGCTGCCTAGCTTTGGTAAGGCGGCCGATGCAGCCCGCCGGGCGAGAGCGTGAAAATCTCCGCGCCGGCCGCGGTCACCCCGACCATATGCTCGAACTGGGCCGAGAGGCTGCGATCCCGCGTCACCGCTGTCCAGCCATCGTCCAGGACCTTCACCTCGGGCCGGCCGGCATTCACCATCGGTTCGATGGTGAAGAACATCCCCGGCTTCAGCACCGGGCCTTCGCCGGACCGGCCGAAATGCAGCACATTCGGCGGCTCATGGAAGCGCCGCCCGATGCCATGGCCGCAGAAGTCCCGCACCACGGAAAACCGGTTCCGCTCGACGAAGACCTGGATGGCATGGCCGACATCGCCCAGGGTCGCGCCGGGCTTCACCGCCTCGATGCCGCGCATCATGGACTCGTAGGTCACGTCGAGCAGCAGCCGGGCCTTGGTCGAGCCATTGCCCGCCACGTACATCCGGCTGGTATCGCCGTGCCAGCCATCGAGGATGACGGTGACGTCGATGTTGATGATGTCGCCGTCCACCAGCACGCGGTCGCCCGGGATGCCGTGGCACACCACATGGTTGATGGAGGTGCAGATCGACTTCGGATAGCCGCGGTAACCGAGCGGCGCCGGCACCGCGCCATGCGCCAGGATATGCTCGTGGCAGATCCGATCCAGCTCGGCCGTGGTCACGCCAGGGCGGACATGCGGCGTGATCAGGTCGAGGGTTTCGGCGGCCAGTTGGCCGGCGCGGCGCATGCCCGCGAAATCCTCGGGCGCGTGGAGGGTGATGCGGCGTCCATCGCCGCTCTGCTGGTCCATGGTTTTCGGTTGTCTCTGCATGAGGCTTTGAACGTCAAGATGCTCGCGGGGGGCGTCCGGTGCAAGGCTTGGCAGGTCAGCCTGCCACGCGTTCCGGCCTCACGATGCGCTTCACGACCCTGCCTTCTCCCCGGCGCTGCGCTCCTCGGCCCCCAGCGCATCCGCCAGCCGGGCATTGGCGCTGCCCGGCCGGGCCGGCTTGCTCTGGCTTTCGTGCGGCGCCCAGCCGGTCATCACCAGCAGCCGCAGCGTCGCCGGTATCCCCTCGGCGTCGCGCGGCAACGCCGCCAGCGCCATGGGCAGCAGCGCCCGCGGCGGCACCCGGCCGTCCCGCGCCAGCACCGCATTGGTCTCGCCCGCCGCCCGCAAGTCCCGCAGCAGGGCCAGCGGCGTGCGATAGCGGACCGGCAGCGTCTCGGCATCCGCGACCGGCAAGGCAAAGCCCGCCCGCTGCAACAGCCCCGCCAGGTCGCGTAATTCCGGGAAGGGCGAGACCCGCGGCGACAAGCCACCCCGCAACGCCGTCTCCGCCCCGGCCAGCGCCTCGCGCAGCTCCTGCAAAGTGCCGAGCCCGGGCAGCGAGGCGATGAACAGCCCATCCGGCCGCAACGCCCGGCGGAGCTGCACCAGCGCCCCCGGCAGGTCGTTCACCCAATGCAGCGACAGGCTGGCCACCACCAGGTCGAAGCTGCCGGGGGCGAAGGGCAGCGCTTCCTCGTCGCCGACCAGCGACAGGCCGCCGGCCGCCCGCGCCATCGGCGCCGAGAGATCCATCGAGACCACCAGCGGAATGCCCCGGGCCCGCAGCAGCGGCGCCACCACGCCCCGGCCGCCGATCTCGAGCGCGCGGCCGAAGCGCCGGGTGGTGTCGTCCAGCCGGTCGAGCAGCCGGTCCGCGGCCTCCGCCAGCACCGGCGCGACCTGCGCCACCGTGCCGGCGGCGCGATCCCGCCGCAGCCGGACCAGCCGGCGGTCGAAGACCTCGATCGGGGATTTGCTCATGC
>JAQGIA010000589.1 GCA_028291445.1 Belnapia sp. | reverse complement strand
GGCGCCGGGACCACCCATAGCGCCCGCGCCAGGCCGCGCAGCCCGCCATCCGCGCCGAAGATCGCCGTCCCGGCATGGCGCTTCCGCCCTTCGGCACCGATCCGCCAGCCGAGCACGATGCAATCCTCGCCCACCGCCACCGGGGCCCGCAACTCCCCGGTGATCCGCCCGAGCAGCATCCGTCCCGGCGCCACATCGACGGTGAAGGCGAAATGCCCGGCGCAATCCAGCGCCGACCAGAGGTACAGCGGATCGACCATGCCATCCGCCCCGGCAAATTTCGCATCCGGCCGCCACAGCGCCGCGGCCAGGCCCGGCCGCCCCTCGACGCGGCCGCTGAAGACCCCGAGGCCGATCCCCGCCCCCAGTGCCGTGCCGCAGACGAAGCATTGCCCGGCGCTATGGCTGAAGGGGCCATCGACGAACCAGCGGGTCGCCGCCGCCGCCGCGGCCGGGGAAGGGGGCTCGGGCACCTCCAGCGCGAGCGTGGCCGGCCGCGCCTCGGCGACCACCTGGCCCTCGGCATCGCGCGCCTCGACCATCCCGCCGGCATGGGCGATGGCCAGCGGGACGTCGAGCGGCCAGCCCCGCCGCAGCGTCACCTCGGCGGCCTGGCCATAGGCATCGCCGCCCAGCAGCGCCGCCATCCGCCCGGCGACATAGCCGCCGTTGCCGAGGCCGGGCGGCCCCCGGAACCGCGCCGCGATGGTCGCCGCGGCGAGCAGGGTCGGGTTGGAGTCATGGTCGGGCACGGCATCCTCCGGTCGGCAGGCTCGCATCCTGCCCCTGCGATGAGCGAATGGACCAGCGGGCCGCCGACATTAGCCACTCGCCGGCGCGGCGGGAACCGACCGGGCGCAACTGGCCAAGCTTTGCGGGCTGCGGCAGGATCAGCCCAAACCACGCCGGCACCGCCGGCCAATGAATCCACCCCGGCACCGCCGGCCAACGAATCCACGCCGGCACCGCCGGCCAAAAAAACTCGGGGGGAGACACCGATGCCGCACCGCAGGCAAGTGCTGACCGGAATGGCTGCCGCGCCACTGGCCGCCATATCCCACCAAGCTCTATCCCAGGCAGCATCGGCACAGCCCGCCTGGCAGCCGAGCCATCCGGTGCAATGCATCATCGGCTTCGCCCCCGGCGGCGGCGCCGACCTCATCGCCCGCGCCATCATCGAGGCCGCCCAGCCGCTGATCCCGCAGCCGCTGGTGGTGGTCAACCGCCCCGGCGCCGGCGGCACCATCGCCGCCCAGCAGGTCGCGGCGCTCGGCGCCGAAGGCCATACCCTGCTGATGGGCGGCGGCAGCGAGAGCACCAGCATCCCGGCCTACCGGACACTGCCCTACGACCCCAAGACCAGTTTCCGCGCGGTGCTGCGGCTGATGCGCCAGCGCATGTTCATCCTGGCCAAGGCCGATAGCCGCTGGCGCAGCATGGCCGAGGTGATCGCCGCGGCGAAGGTGAAGCCCCAGGCGGTCAGCCATGGCTCCTCCGGCATCGGCTCGATCTATCACTCGGTCTTCGTGGTGCTGGAGAAGCGTGCCGGGGTGGAGTTCCTGCACGTGCCCTATACCGGCGGCGCCCCCGGTTTGCAGGCGGTCGCCGCCGGCCAGGTCGATCTGATGGTCGCCAGCCCGGAGGAGTTCAAGGGCCTCGCCGATGGCGGGCTGCTGAAGGTGCTGGCCTGCTGCTCGGCCGACCGGGCGGAAAGCTATCCGGCGGTGCCCACCCTGACCGAGCTCGGCTGGGCGGTCGAGATCGAGAACATGAAGGGCTGGGTCATGCCCGCCGCCACGCCGGCGCCGGCCATCGGCTATTTCCACGACCGCTTCCGCGCCGCCATGGCCCGGCCGGGTTGGCAGGCCTTCCTCGAACGCGCCGGCGATACCGACGGCTACCTCGATGGCCCGGGCTTCCAGCGGGCGATGGATGCCGTGCTGGACGCCATCACCGCCGCCAAGGGCTAGAGCAGCCCCTTGCTCGCCTTCTCGAAGGTCCCCTTGCTCAGCTTCGGGACATCGAGGATGCGCTGCAATTCCCGCCGCATCAGTGCCGCCCGCGCCGGCGCCTGCCGCCGCCACAGCCCGAGCGGCGAGATCAGCCGCGCCGCCATCGAGGCATTCATCGGATCGAGCGCCATCACCGCATCCGCCAGGAAGCGATAGCCGCTGCCGTCGGCGGCGTGGAAATGCACCGGATTGCCGCTGGCGAAGGCGCCGATCAGCGAGCGCGCCCGGTTCGGGTTGCGCAGGTCGAAATCCGGATGCGCCTGCAAGGCCCGCACCGCCACCAGGGCATCCGGGCGCGCCGACATGGCCTGGATGGAGAACCACTTGTCCAGCACCAGCTCGTCGCCGCGCCAGTGGGCGTGGAAGGCCGCCAGCGCCGGGTCGCGCGCGGGATGGGTGGTATCGACCAGCAGCGACAGCGCGGCCAGCGTATCGGTCATGTTGGTCGCCGCCGCGTATTGCGTCGCCGCCAGATCCGCGTCGCCCGCCGCGACCAGATAGGCGAGGCAGGAATTGCGCAGTGCCCGCCGGCCGATGCTGCGGCCGTCGACCCGGTAGTCGCCCGTCTCGGCGAGGCTGTCGTAGCAGGCCCGCAGCGCCGCGCCGCAGCGCCGGCCGATCTCCCGCCGCAGATGCTGGCGGACCTGGTGGATCGCCTGCGGATCGGCGATCGCCATCTGGTCGGCGAGGAAGCCCTCGCCCGGCAGGGCCAGGGCCTCGGCGGCGAAGGCCGGATCGGCCTCGGCGCCGCGCAGGGTGTTCAGCACCGCCTCGGCCAGCGCCGCGTCGAAGCCCAGCGCCTCGCCGCGCTGCTGCGCCGCGACCATGTCGAGCATCAGCCCGGCGGCGTATTGCAGCCCGCTTTCCCAGCGCACGAAGGGGTCGCTGTCATGCACCGCGAGGAAGCGCAGCCGCTCGGGCGAGACGCCTTTCAGCCGCACCGGGGCGGAGAAGCCGCGCAGCAGCGAAGGGGTGGGCGGCGCCGCGACATCCTCGAAGACGAAGCTCTGCTCGGCCTCCTCCAGCAGCAGCAGGCGGGTGCCCGGCTGCGCCGCATTCTCGCCGGCCAGGCGGGTCGGCAGCGCGGCGCCGGTGTCGTCCAGCAGCCCCATCGCCACCGGGATCGGCACCGGCCGCCTGGCCTTCCGGCCCGGCCCCTCTTCGCCAGGATTCGGCGGGATGGATTGCTTCAGCGTCAGGGTCCAGCGCTTCGCCGCCGCATCGTAGCGGTCCTCGGCCAGCAGTTCCGGCGTGCCCGACTGGTCGTACCAGCCCATGAAGCCGGACAGGTCGATGCCGGAGGCTTCCTGCATGGCGCCGACGAAGTCCTCGATCGTCACCGCCCGGTTGTCGTTGCGGGCGATATAGAGATCCATCCCGCGCCGGAATGCCGCCGCGCCGATCCGGGTATGGAGCAGCCGCACCACCTCGGCGCCCTTCTGGTAGACCGTGGGGGTGTAGAAATTATCGATCTCGATATAGCTGTCCGGCCGCACCGGATGCGCCATCGGACCCGCATCCTCGGGGAATTGCGCGGCGCGAAGCCCACGCACGTCGCGGATGCGCTTGACCGCGCGGCTGCCCTGGTCGGCGCTGAATTCCTGGTCGCGGAAGACCGTCAGCCCTTCCTTCAGGGAAAGCTGGAACCAGTCCCGGCAGGTGACGCGGTTGCCGGTCCAGTTGTGGAAATACTCATGCGCGATGACCGTCTCGATGCCCTGGTAATCGCCGTCCGTCGCCGTCTCCGTCCGCGCCAGCACGTATTTGGTGTTGAAGACGTTGAGCCCCTTGTTCTCCATCGCCCCCATATTGAAATCCGACACGGCGGCGATGTTGAAGACGTCGAGGTCGTATTCCAGGCCGAAGACCTCCTCG
>JAQGIA010000584.1 GCA_028291445.1 Belnapia sp. | reverse complement strand
AATTTCACCGGGGCGATGGGCATCCCGACGCTGGACGGGCTCGGCGTGCAGGGCGCCGGCGGGCATACCCTGGAGGAGCATCTGCTGCTGGACAGCCTGGTGCCGCGGGCAAAGCTGATCGCCGGGTTGTTGCAGGTGTTGTGATCCGCTGAGGCTTCAGCCGGCTGCGGCGATGGCGGCCTGCAATGGCGCCGGGTCGAAGCCGAAATCGGCATAGCCCTCGTGCAGCCGGGCGACATAGGCGGCCGAGGGCGGGCCGGGGCGATAGACCCGTTCGTGGTAGATCCAGGCGGTCCCGCCGCCCGGCACCGCCAGCAGTTCGCGGCGGTAGATAACGGGATGGCCCTCGGCCCGGTCCAGCGCGGCGAGGTGGCGCGGGGTGATGCGCCAAAGGCCGATCGGGCAATGCGCCGCGGGGTCCGGCTCGAGCCGGGCGAAGCGGTGCAGCACCAGGCGCCAGCCGGGCAGCGGGAACTGGCCGGCGATGCCGGCGCCCGGGCAGCGCTGCTGCATCTGGGCATGGGAGAGGTTGCTGCCATAGGCGGCGTAGAGCGCGGTCATCGGCGGGCAGGATCGCGGCGGCGCCGGATGAGTGCAAGGCGGGCGGGCCGGACGCCGCCGGGCCGCATGAGCGTCGTTCGGCGCATTTTCCGAGCCATCAGGCGCCTCTGCCGGACCTGGAAAATGCTCTAGGCTCCGCCGCATGAGCGATATGGCCGGCGACAGCGTGAAGATCGTGAGCAGCCCGGGTTGGGCCAAGGCGGAGCGGGCGCTGCGGCGCGACCCGGTGTTCCGCCCCATCATCAAGGCGATCGGCCCCTGCACGCTGGAGCCGGTGCAGCGCGAGCCCTATGAGGCGCTGGTTCGCGCCATCGCCCATCAGCAGGTGCATGGCCGGGCGGCGGAGGCGATCCTCGGCCGCTTCCTGGCGCTGCACCCGGGCCAGGCCTTTCCCTCACCCGAGGCGGTGCTGGCGATGGAGGTCACCGCCATGCGCGGCTGCGGCTTCTCCCAGTCCAAGGTCGCGGCCATCCGCGACATCGCGGAGAAGGCGGCCGGCGGGCTGGTGCCGACGCGGGAGGGCTGCGCCCGGCTGGAGGATGCCGCGCTGATCGAGCGGCTGGTGGCGATCCGCGGTGTCGGCCGCTGGACGGTCGAGATGCTGCTGATCTTCACCCTGGGCCGGCCGGACGTGCTGCCGGTGGATGATTTCGGGGTGCGCGAGGGCTGGAAGGTGGCGGCCGGGCTGGAGGTGCAGCCGAAGCCGAAGGAGCTGGCCGAGCTCGGCCAGGCCTGGGCACCCTGGCGCAGCATCGCCGCCTGGTACCTGTGGCGCGCCGCCGATGCGGCCAAGGCGAGCCGCTTCAAGCCGCAGTAGCCGGCACCAACGTCCCGCAGGAAGAACTCGGCGCCGGGCACCCAGGTAGCTTCAGGGTGGAAATTCAGCTGCTGGCGAACCACATCGGGGCATGATTATGCAGCGTACCGGTCCCGATCAGCTCCCGCGCCCAGGAATCGAGGCAGCCGCTCTGCTCCGCCATTGCCGGTTCGCCGCCCGGTTGAGCGGCGTTGCCGCGAGTTGCGTGCGATAGCTGGTCAAGGCGCCCTGATGCAATTCCAGCCAGCCTTTCCAGTAGCTTCGCCGGAAGACTTCGCAGATGAAGCTTTGCGCGCTGGCCGCATTGTGCGATGCGAAGGCCATCGCCACCGCTTCACTTTCCAGCAGGAGGCGGCGCCCTAGATAGGGGGCTGAGGCCGGAGACGGCGCGCGGGTCCCCGGGTCCCGTGGCCGTTGAGCCGGGGTCGGCATTCCGCCCCTCGGCGCAGACGCGTCCCATGCGTGGGGCGAATTCCGCCAGCCGCGACAGGCCGGCGGCACGGGTGGACGGGATAGGGTCAGGTATGGATGGAGATGTGGCGGCCCATGCTCGGGCCGCAAACTTGGGCGAGGCCCAGTCCCTGGAGGAAGCAGTGGCCCTGGAGGAAGCAGTGTCCTTGAGGGAAACAGTGTCCCTGGGCGAAGCAAGGTCCGGCTTCCTGCCGGAGGGGCTGCGCCAGCGTGGTGGCCGCCGGCGGATGCTGGGTTGGCTGGGCGGCGCCGGGGTGACCGGGGCCGGCTTCGGCGGCTATGCGCTCGGCTGGGAACCCGGGGTCCGGCTGCGGCTGGTGCGTCACCGGCTGGCCCCGGCCGCCTGGCCGCGCGACCTGCCGCTGACCATCGCCATCATCGCCGACCCGCATGCCGGCGGCCCGCATACCACCCCGGAACGGCTGGCCCGCGCGGTCGCCATGACCAATGCGGCACGGCCCGACGTGGTGGTGCTGATGGGCGACTACCTGGCCGACCACCGCTTCATCACCACCCGCCCCACCATGCGGGAGGTGGCCGATGTGCTGGCCGGGCTGCGCGCGCCGCTCGGCGTGCATGCGGTACTGGGCAACCACGACTGGTGGGAGGATGCGGCGGCGCAATCCGGCGAGCGGGCCCTACCCGAGGCGGCCGAGGCCTTCGCCGCGGCCGGCCTGCCGATCATGCACAACGAGGCGCGACCGCTGCTGCATCGCGGCCGCCCGGTCTGGCTGGCCGGCCTCGGCAGCCAATGGGCCTATCGGCGGCGGCGGCGCGAGATCTATGGCGCCGACGACCTGGCGGGCACGCTGGCGGCGATCCCCGAGGGTGCGCCGACCATCCTGCTGGCGCATGAGCCGGATATCTTCCCCGAGGTGCCGGACCGGGTGGCGGTGACCATCTCCGGCCATACCCATGGCGGACAGGTGCGGGTCTTCGGCTATTC
>JAQGIA010000551.1 GCA_028291445.1 Belnapia sp. | reverse complement strand
GCTCGGAGGAGATGAGCGTCGCCGCGCGCGGCACGACGATCCACCTGGCGATCGCCGCCTGGGAATGGGGCGCCTATTTCGGCGTCGAGCAGCGGATGACCGGCGTGCGCCACGGCATGGCCAAGTGGAAGCGCCCGGCCCCCGATACCGCGCCGACTGCCTCCAAGGCCGCCGGGCTCTACATGATTGGGACCATGAGCAAGCATGCCGCGGCCGACGAGGGCTACGACGATGCGCTGATGCTCGACTACAAGGGCGACGTGGCGGAGGCGACCGGGGCCAATGTCTTCTTCAACATGGGCGGCGAGCTGCATACCCCGACGCCGGTCTGCTTCCTCGACGGCATCACCCGCCGCACCGTGATGGGCCTCGCCCGCCAGCAGCAGATCAAGGTGGTGGAGCGCACCATCAGGCCCGACGAGTTGAAGGATGCCTCCGAGGTCTTCCTCGTCGGCACCGCCGCCGAGGTGACCCCGGTGCGGGAGATCGCCGGGCTGCGCTTCACCCCGGGCGAGCTTACCCGGCGGCTGATGACGGATTACGCGGCGCTGGTCCGCCTGAGCCCCGAGCAGGTGGCGAAGAACGGCGCATGAGCCGCACCGAAGCGCCGCTGGCCCAGGGAAAGACCTGGTGGCGGCGCTTCGGGTGCCGCAACCTGGGCTACCTCGCCTTGGCGCCGCTGCTGGGGCTGGCCAGCGAGCCGCTCATCCACGCCCGGGGGAGATGACCATGGACACCGCCTGGCTGGCTTCCGCCACCGGCTTCGCCCTGGCGATGACCGCGACGCCCGGGCCGAACAACGCCATGGTCGCCGCCTCGGCGGCCAATTTCGGGCTGCGGCGCAGCCTGCCGCATGTCCTCGGCATCGCGCTCGGCTTCCCGGCGATGCTGGTGCTGGTGGCCCTCGGCCTGGCCGAGGTGCTGGCGGCCTCGCCGGGCTTGCAGGCGGCGCTGCGCTGGGTGGGCACGGCCTGGATGCTGTGGCTCGCCTGGAAGATCGCCACGGCGGAACCGGCCGCCGGCGATGCCTCCAGCCGCGGCCGGCCGATGACCCTGGCGCAGGCGGCGCTGTTCCAATGGGTCAATCCCAAGGCCTGGATCATCGCCGGCGGCGCCATCCTCACCTATGGCCGGCCCTGGACCATGGCGGTGATCTTCGCAATCACCGCGCTGGTCTGCCTGCTGGGCTGGGCGGCGCTCGGGCTGGGGACGGCGCGGCTGCTGCGGACGCCAAGGGGGGGACCAGGGGCGCTGCGCTGGTTCAACCGGGCGATGGCGGCATTGCTGGTGCTGTCGCTGGTGCCCATGCTGCTGGGCTGACGCCCGGGCAAGGCGAAGCTTCGGCCAGGGGCAAGGAGCCTCCGTTGGTTTTGATGGCGACATTGATGCAAAAATGATAAAACTTCGATGTTGTCGTGCCGCGGGTCGGTTCCGGAGAAGGATGAACCCTGCCGATGCGGTCTTGCCAGCGCGCAGCGGAGGGCACTGTCATGCATGGGTATGCGCAATTGAATTTCGGCCCAGGATTCCAGCCGGTCCGGGCAGCCCTGTATTATGCCCAGCGCATGGCAGTCTGGCCGTGGTTGCGCGGCGGCATGGCGCGCGGCATCGCGGCCGCGATCGGCCAGCGGCATCGGCCGCCCGGCCCGCCCGCGCCCAGTGCCGTCGCGACGCTTGCCAGGCTGCGGCAGGATGGGCTGGTCGGAATGGAGGGGCTCGCCCCGCCGGCGGTCGTGGCGGAGATCATGGCGCATCTCGCCGGCGAGGCCCTGGTCCTGCCCGACGGCACGCAATGCGGGCTCGATGCGGTGCCGGCGGGGACGCATCTTGCCGCCTATCCGCTGGCGACGGTGCTGCGCTGCCCGGCGGTGACGCGGCTGATCAACGACCCCGGCATGCTGGATCTGGTCGCCCGGTACCTCGGCTGCACCCCGACCTTGTCCAGCCTCGGCATCCGCTGGTCCTTCCCGGCCGAGTCGCCGGGCGGCGCGGTGCAGCGCTACCACCGCGATCCCGATGACTGGCGCTTCCTGAAGCTGTTCGTCTACCTGACCGACGTCGACCTGGATGCCGGCCCGCATGTCTTCGTCAAGGGCTCGCACCTTACCGCCGCCCGGCTGCGCGCGCGGCCCTATACGGGGCAGGACATCGACCTGCTGCATGGAGCCGGGGCCGCCCTCCCGGTCACCGGACCGGCCGGGACCAGCTTCCTGGCGGATACCTACGGCATCCACCGGGGCATGGTGCCCATCCGGCGGGCCAGGCTGATCCTGCAGGCGCAGTACTCGCTGCTGCCGGTTTTCGCCTTCCGCTACGAACCCGTGGCGGTAACCCCGCGGCCAGCGGTCGATCGCTACATCAACCGCTTGTTGCTGGCCGGGTAGCCTGCCGGATCATGACCGGCGCTGACAGAAGCGCCGCATGGTCCAGCTTACTGCTTTGTCGTGTGACTTTGCGTCCTTCAGCGATTCCGTTTCGGACGGCCGGGCTCCAGCGACCGCGGCTCAGCGGAAGGCCCGCAGCGTCAGCCACAGGCCGAGCAGCCCGAGCCCCGCCTGCACCATCTGGCGGAACCGCGCCTCCGGCAGGCCGTGCCGCAGCCGCTGCCCTGCCGCCATGCCGAAGAAGGCCGGCACCACCCCGGCCAGCGAGGCCAGCCCGATCTCCGCCGGCAGCAGCCCGCCGCCGGCCAGCCCCACCGCCAGCGCCGCGGTCGCCACCACCACGCCGAGGCCGAAGCCCTGGATGAATTCCTGCGGCGGCAGGCGCAGCGCGGCGAAATAGGGCGCCGCCGGCATGAGGAAGCTGCCGGTCATCCCGGTCAGCAGGCCGGAGGCGAGGCCCATCAGCGGCGAGACCCAGGTCTCCCGCCGGCCCGGCGGCGGCAGCGGCCGGCCGGTAAGCGCCAGCCCGGCCGAGAGCACCAGCAGCAGTCCGAGCAGGCCCGAGAGCAGCGCCGCATCCGACCGCGCCAGGATGCCGGTCCCGGCCAGGGCGCCGAGCCCGGAGGCGAGCAGGAAGCCCCACAGCCGCCGCAGCACCACCCATAGCGCCGGTCCGGCCAGCGCCTGCCAGATGTTGGTGGCCAGCGCCGGCACCAGCATCAGCGCCATCGCTTCCGGCAGCGGCCGAGAGAGGGCGAGGAGGCCGAGGGTCACCGTCGGCAGGCCGAAGCCGGCGACGCCCTTGACGAAACCGGCGAGGAGGAAGGCGGCGATGACCATGGCGGCATCGGCAAGATCGATGGGGGGCATGCGCCGGTTCTAGTCGTCGGGCGCGGCGGCGATTTCGTCGCGCGGCGAAGTGGTGGCGATGGCGACAGGCCGCGCCGCCGTGGCGCCGAGCGCCAGCAACCCGGCCAGCGGCAGCAGCCAGGCGATGCGGGCCTGGTAGCGGTCGTGCGGGCCGGACAGCGCGCCGGTGACCGCGGCATTGACAGTGACGCCCACCAGCACCGCCAGCACCAGCCCGAGCATCGGCGCATCCCCCGCCCGGGCCGCCCGGCGCCAGCCGAGCAGCGCCGCCGCCGCCCCCAGCGCCAGCAGCAGCGGGTGCAGCGCCAGGAAGGGTGCCGCCACCGCCGGCAGCAGGCCGCGTGCCTGGAGGCCGGCGGCGAAGCGCGCCTGCTCGGCCGCTGGGAAGCCCAGCGCCAATTGCTTGCCGACCGATCCGGCGAGGTTCTCCGGCCCCAGCGTATCGCCGACGCGGGCGCGACCGAGCTGTGCCCAGGCATTGCCGGCGGCGGCGCGCAACACCCCGAGCGGTTCCCGCCACAGGGTCTCCGCCAGGATGGCACCGGCCTCGGGCGCCAGGCTGATCGGCCCGCCGGGCCGCGCATCATCCAGCCGGGGTGCCCAGACCGGGCCGTCGCCGGACCATAGGAAGGTATCCGAATCCGCTGGCAGCCGCCCCGCCCAGCGGCAGAGGTGCCAGCCCGCATCCGGGCAGCGGGCGGCGATGGTCCGCGCCGCCGGGCCATCGGCGACCAGCCGGGCCAGGGCGAAGACGGCGCCGTAGGGGGAGACGGCGAAGCGGCCCTGGCTAGCGAGGTTGGTGCCTGCCAGCAGCGCTGTCGCCAGCAGCAACGGCGCGGCGCAGCGCCAGACGGGACGCCAGCGCCGCCGCAGGGCGAAGACCAGCAGCAGCAGCGCCGCCGCCAGCGGCAGATGCGACAGATGCGCGGCAATGGCGAGCGTCGCCACCGCTTGCAGGGCGCGGACCTCCCGGTGCGACAGGCGGGCCGCGGCGAAGCCCAGCAGGGCGAGCGCCAGGACCAGCGCCGGCGCCAGGATATCCGGCATGAGCTGGCTGGCGAACCAGGGCGCCGCGGTGCCGGCGGCGAGGCCGGCGCAGATCGCCAGGTGGCGCAGGGCGGCGGTGCGGGTCCGCGCCGGGGAAAGGCAGGTACGCTCGACCAGCCAGACCAGCCAGGAAACCAGCAGCACCTGGGCCAGCGCCGGCAGCCAGAGGCTGAAGCACCAATGCAGCAGGTGCAGCGCCGGCCCATAGGCCAGCGACTTGTCCCAGATGGCCGCGCCCTCGATGGTCTGGGCGAGGAAGGCGCCGGTATCGCTGAAGACCAGCGGATAATGGTTCAGCAGCGCTGGCCAGAGCAGCAGCAGGCCGCCCAGCAGGATGCTCACGCGCTGGCGAAGAGCTCGACCACGTTGCCCTCCGGATCGGCGATCCGCAGCAGGCGCGGCGGCGTGCCGCCCGGCCCCGGCGCATCCAGCACGGCGACGCGGGCGGTCAGCATGCGGCGGTACCAGCGGTCCAGCTCCGCCTCCGCCACCGGGAAGGCGAGCAACATACCGGCCTCGCCGCGCCCGGCCGGGAACAGCACGTCGCCGCGCTGGCGCAGCACCAACTCGACCCCGCCGAGGGCGAAGCGGAGCCCCGGGCCGGGATCCAGCGAATGCAGGCCGAGGATGCGGCCGAAGAAGTCCCGCTGCCGCTGCGGGTCGTGGCAGGGCAGTTCCAGCCTGGCCAGCGGGCCAAGCGTCACAATACGCTTCCAGCCCAGCGCGCCGTGGCGGCATCGTCGGCCGCCTTGGCCTCGACCCAGCGGCTGGTGCCGTCGGCGAATTCCTCGCGCTTCCAGAAGGGGGCGCCGGTCTTCAGCCAGTCGATCAGGAAGGCGCAGGCCTCGAGCGACGCGGCGCGATGGGAGGAGGCGGTCAGCACCAGCACGATGGGCTCGCCCGGGGCGATGCGGCCGATGCGATGGATCACGGTGCAGCCCGAAAGCGGCCAGCGGGCGCAGGCCTCGGCGGCGATGCGGCCGATGGCGGCCTCGGTCATGCCGGGATAATGCTCGAGCACCAGCGCCGCCAGCCCGTCATCCGCCCGGCAGAGACCGACGAAGCTGGCGAGGCCGCCGATATCCTGGCGCCCCGCGGTCAGCCGCGCCGATTCCACGCCGAGGTCGAAGCCGGCTTCCTGCACCCGGATGGTGGGGGTGATCATGGGACGGTCAGCCACCGGTCACCGGCGGGAAGAAGGCGATCTCGTCGCCCGGGGCGACGGCATGGTCGGGGGTGGCGAAATCCTGGTTCACCGCGGCGCGTATGGTACGGGCGTTGGCGAAGGCCGCGGCATGGCCGGGGCTGCGGGTGCTCAGCCAGGCGACCAGCCCGGCGATGTCGCGCACCTCGGGCGGGGGCGAGATCACTTCCTCCCCCAAGCCGATCTTCTGCCGGACCCAGGCGAAATACAGCACGCGCATCTTCGTGGTTCCGATCGCCGTCCGCTCAGCGCGGGGTGGGCATGGTCTGCACCTGGCCGTTCGGGCCGATGATGGTGGTGGTGGCGCCATCGTTGTGGATGGTGCCGGTGCCGCCGCCGGGCACCTGGTAGGTCTGGATCCGGTCGTTGCCGCCGGTGGTGGTGACCGGGCCGCGCGGGGTCTGCACCACCCGGCCATCGGCGCGCGGGGCGCTGCCGCCGTATTGCGGCTGGAAGGGGGGGACTACCTGCTGGCTGGCCGGTTCCATCGAACGGATCGGCGGCGGCGGCGGGGAGCTGCTGCCGCTGAGGCCGGGCGGCATCGGCCGCACCGCCGGCGGATCCTCCGGCTGCCAGCTGGAGCGCCCGGCCGGGGCGGACATGCGATCCAGCTCGCCGGGGCGGTAGTTCGGGATGTTGCGCATCGCTGCATCCGGATTGGCCAGGGTGGCGCGGGGGCCTTCCTGCGCCGGCCAGACATTGCCTGGCTCGACCTGCAGGCTGGCGAGCTGCGGCGCGGCCGGCGGCCGGCTGCCCTGGATGCGGGCAATGGTGTCGCTCGGCTCCGGGTCCTTGGCGACCATGCCGCCCCAGGGCGCGCCGACCTTGTCGCCCACGGTGGCGATGCCGTTGGCTACCCCGTAGCTGGCGTCGCCCGCCCAGCCGCAGCCGCTGAGCAGCGCGGCCAAGCCGAACATCATCGCCGAACCGCCAATCCGTCGCATGGCCAACTCCTGTCGTCCCGAGGGCCGAGCATCGGCGATGCGCGGCGGGGGTTTGGCGTGAAGATGCGCCTTGCGGCCCCTGCTCTCAAGGGGGACGTGGGCGAGGGGACGCGGGCCGCCGCTCAGGGCTGGCCGAGGCTGCCCGGCCGGCGTTCCGCCGCGGGTGCGCGCGGCGCCGGCGGCGTGTTGCGGCCGGCGTGGCGCAGCCCGGCGGTCAGGTAGTCCCAGCCGGTCAGCAAAGTGAGCGCGGCGGCAGTCCAGAGCATGGCCTCGCCGATCAGGGCGACCGGCAGGAAAGAAAGATGCAGCACCGCCGCCCCGGTTTCGCCGGCCAGCAGCGTGCCGAGGGCGCCCATCTGGAAACCGGTCTTCCACTTGGCGAGCCTGGTGACGGGCAGGCCGATGCGCAGCTCCGCCAGGTATTCCCGGAGGCCGGAGACCAGGATTTCCCGCAGCATGATGAGGATTGCGGGATAGAGCGAAAGGCCCGGCAGCCGGCCGAGCCCGGCCAGCAGCATCAGCGCGGCGGCAACCAGCAGTTTGTCGGCGATCGGGTCCAGCATGCGGCCGAGGCCGGAAACCGTCTGCCGCTGGCGGGCGATCTTGCCGTCGAAATAATCGGTGATGGCGGCGATGGAAAAGACGAAGCAGGCCGCCGCATCTCCCCAGGGGGTGCGCAGCGCGACCAGCGCCACCAGCAGCGGAATGGCGGCGATACGCGACAGCGTGAGGAGGTTCGGCAGATCGGTTGGCATGCGGGCGCAGTCATGGCGGGTTGGCCGCGGCGGGGCAAGCCTCGGTGGCGTGAGCCCGGGGTTACGCCGGGGGGCAGCCGGAAGGGGGTCAGCCACCGCCCGGGTGGAAATGCCCATGGATCTTCCGCGCCACCGATGGCCCCACCCCGGGCGCATTCGCCAGATCCTCCAGCGCCGCGTTCCGCACCCCGCGGGCCGAACCGAAATGGTTCAGCAACTTGCGCTTCAGCGCCGACCCCACGCCCGGAATTTCGTCCAGCTCCGACCGCGTCAGCGCCTTGGACCGGCCGGCGCGGTGGGTGGTGATGGCGAAGCGATGCGCCTCGT
>JAQGIA010000546.1 GCA_028291445.1 Belnapia sp. | reverse complement strand
GAGACGAAGAAGCGACCTCCAAACGCAAGCGCTTCACCGAAACCACGATCGGCTACGTCCATATCGATATCTGCGAGCTGCGCCTGGCCGAGGGCAAGCTCATCATGATCCTCGCCATCGACCGGGTCTCGAAGTTCACCCACGTGGAATTCCTGCCGGCCGCGACCAAGCTGAACGGTGCCGCCTTTCTCCGCGAGGCCGTGGCCACCTTCCCCTATGCCATCCACACCGTGCTGACCGACAACGGCATGGCTTTCGCCGACCTGCCGAAATACCGCGATGGCCCCACCGCCCAATGGATGGGCCATATCTGCGACCGCGTCTGCCGCGAGCACGGCATCAAGCACAAGCTCACCAAGCCCTATCACCCCTGGACCAACGGCCAGGCCGAGCGGATGAACCGAACCGTACCATCAAGGAGGCCACCATCAAGGCCTTCCACTACCCCGACCTCGACGCCCTCAGGACCCACGTCCTGGCCTTCATCCAGGCCGACAACTTCGGCAAGCACCTCAAGGCGTTGCGATGGCGAACACCCTTCCAGGCCATCTGCGATGGCCTGGACCAAAAACCCGGCAGGCTTCAAGATTAACCCGCACCACCTCATCCCGGGACCACACACCTAGGCCGCCGGCATTCGCCGCCATTTACCTTGACCGGCAAGGCCTGCCCGACGCAAGGGCTGCTACAAAAGGGTGCTACAAATCAGGCACCCTGTCCGAGCATAACTTCTTGATATTGCTCAAAAAACGCTGCTTGGCGTCCCCAGCGGGATTCGAACCCGCGTACCCAGCGTGAAAGGCTGGTGTCCTAGGCCTCTAGACGATGGGGACAGACCTAAAGCAAACCCCGCACAACTCAGTCGCCCCTTAACAAGACGACCTGTCCGAGAGCACCGGTAGCGCGGCGCAGGTCACTACACCGGCGGAGCACGGCCGTCTACCCATCCAGGCCCACAGCCGAGCCTCATTCCCCGCCGCCACAATTCTGGCAAGGCCCAATACCGTTCATTTTACAAGGCATCGGTGTAGGCTGTCGGTCTGGTTTTGGAGGGATCGGCAGCGATGGCTGGAGGGCGTCGCCGAGGTCGAGCCGCTCTACCGGCTGGTGACCAGGATCCTGAATGAAGCCGCAGCGCCGGCCGCCAAGCTGGCTGCGCTGTGCCACGAGCGCTGGAAGATCGAGGCTGCGCTGGCCGAGCTGAAGACGCAGCTGCGCGGAGCCAGGGTGGTGCTGCGCAGCAAGACCCCGACGCTTGTGAAGCAGGACGTTTGGGGCCTGCTGCTGGCGCATTTCGCCGTGCGGGGGCTGATGCATGAAGCCGTCCTACAGGCTGACGAGGGCCCGGACCGGCTCTTCTTCTCCCATGCCGTCCGCGTGGTCCGTCGCAAGCTGCCGCAGTTCGCTGCGCTTCCCCCTCGGGCCAGGCGTGCCCTGCATAGCGCGGTGCTGAACGAGATCCTCGCGGAGCGTGTGGCAAGCAGTCGCGGGCGGCAGGTGCCGCGTGGGGTCAAGCGCAAGATGAGCGGTTATCCGCTGCGACCTCGAACACCGCTGCCAACCGTGCGGATCGACTTCACCGTCGCAATTGGGATCGCAAAATGAACGGTATTGGGGCTAGCCCCTTGTGGCCGGGTTGCAGCCACTACGGCGAGCCTGCGACCATGCCACCAACTCAACTCCAGATACCTTTCCCAAGCAAACATCAATCCAAGGTTCAGTAATTCTCCCGTTTCGGATCGCGCTTGCGGCATCCCGGACGCGATCACGCGAGCATGGCTTCCACTGCCGCTGACCCCGGACTAGGCCGGTGTCATGCAACGCAGAAACCTATTGGTCGGTGCCCTGGCGCCGGCCGTCCTGGCTCCCCTTGCTCCGGCGCGTGCCGTCAACGGCATACCGGCACCACGCCGCCTGGTGCTGCGCCACGCCACCACCGGGGCACGCTTCTCCGGCAGCTATCACGACGGCCGCGCCATCGATCCTGCCGCCATGGCCGATATCTCGGCAGTCCTGGCGGATAGCCGTACCGGCACGGTACATGCCTTCGATCCAACGGTACTGGATATCCTCTGGGAAACCGGCCAACGCGCCCGCATGCGTGGCGAGTTCCTGGTGGTCTCCGGCTTCCGCACCCCGGCGACCAATGCCGCCGTCTGCGGCGCCGGGAACAGCCAGCATCTGCGTGCCGGAGCCATCGATGTCTGCGTCGCGGCGACACAACTGGCCACATTCGGCAGCGCTGCCCTGGCCCTGAGGCGCGGCGGCGTCGGCCTCTATGCGAGCCAGGGCTTCGTCCACCTGGATAGCGGCCCGGTGCGGCAATGGGGCGGCGGCACCCCGGCCTCCACCGGGCCCGCCGCCGTCAATCCGGCAGACGACCGCCTCAACCGCTTGGCTGAGGCTTGGGCAGCAACCCGTCAGCCCTGAGACCCGACCGCCCGGCCAGTCTACTACCCACGCTGTCGCGTCACCGATAATAGCGGCGCGGCGGGGGGACGTAGCGGGGCCGCGGCTGGACATAACGCGGCCGGCCGTAGTAGCGCGGCGGCGGCGCATAGCGCGGCCGGCCATAATGCCGCGGCGGTGGCCCATAGTAGGGCCGGCGATACTGCACCGGCACCATCAGCCCGGGGTTCATGGCCAGGGCAGGCACCGATCCTGCGACCTGCGTCGGACCTGCATCCGCCGTACCGGTCCACAGCCCCAGCCCCAGCAATGTGGCGATGATCAATCGACGCATGAAACCTCCCTTGCCCATCGGCAAGCCAACGCCAGGCTCGGCAAAAGGCTGCTTCACGCCGCAGGACAGCCGTGTCGCTCAGGCCGGGGCGGCGTCCTGCACATGCAGGCAGACCGTCACCTCGTCATTCCATCGCTCCGCCCGCAACTGGCCACACAGATGCAGTTGGCCGGCGTTGCGGGTGAGCAGGGCCTCCGCCAAGGGGCCTTCCTTGGCGCGGAAGCAGATCGCCTTCAGCCTGCCGCCGGCCTCGCCCTCGACGAAGGCGCGGATGGTATTGCCCTCCTTGCCCAACCGGTCGGCGCGGACCACCCGGGCCCGCGGCAGGGCAAAGACCGGCTCCTCGTTGCCAGCACCGAAAGGGGCCAGCCGCTCCACCTGCCGGGCCAGGTCGGCGGTGGCGGCAGGGACCGCCATGCTGCCCTCCACCAGCAGGTCGGCGGCGCCAGGCAGGCCACCGGCCAGGGCCAGGCGTTCGTTCAGGAAGGCGTGCAGCTCGGCCTGCCGCCCGGTGAGGAAGCTGAAGCCGGCCGCCATGGCATGGCCACCGCCGGTTTCCAGCAGGCCGGCCTGGCGCGCCGCGATGACCGCCGCGCCGAGGTCGAGGCCCGGGACGGACCGCGCCGAGCCCTTGGCCAGCCCGCCCGCCACGCCGGCGACGCAGGCTGGCCGGTTGAACCGCTCCTTGAGGCGGCCGGCGACGATGCCGACCACGCCAGGGTGCCACCCCTCCCCGGTCACCAGCAGGACCGGCAGGCCGGCGGCGGCCTGGACCTCGGCCGCGGCAAAGGCCGCGCCCAGCACCTCGGCCTCGACCTCCTGCCGCCGGCGATTCACCTGGTCGAGCCGCTCGGCCATGGCCCGGGCCTCGACCGGATCGTCGCAGAGTAGCAACCGCATGCCGAGATCCGGCTCGTCGATCCGGCCCGCGGCATTGATCCGCGGCCCGAGCACGAAGCCCAGCGAATGGGCCGTCGGCATATCCCGCACCAGGCCGACATCGAGCAGGGCAGCGACCCCGGCATGGCCGCGCTTGGCCATTACCTTCAGCCCCTGCGCCACCAGGGCACGGTTGACGCCGGTGAGCGGCATCACGTCGCAGACCGTCGCCAGCGCCACCAGATCCAGCAGGTCCAGCGGCGAGGGCTCCGGGGTCCTGGTGAAATGCCCGGCCCGGCGCAGCACCCGGTGCAGCGCCACCACCGCCAGGAAGGCGACAGCAGCGGCGCAGAGATGCCGGAGGCCGGAGGTGCAGTCGAGCCGGTTCGGATTGACCGCCGCCACCACGATGGGCACCGGCCCTTCCGCCTTGTGGTGGTCGAAGACCAGGACATCCGCCCGGCCGCTGGCCGCGGCCAGGGCCTCATGCGCCGCGATGCCGCAGTCGACGCAGACGATCAGCGTCGCGCCACGCTCGCAAAGCGCCCGGATGGCGGTCGGATTGGGTCCATAGCCCTCCTTCAGCCGGTCCGGGACATAATGGGTGACGGTGCAGCCCAGGCGGCGCAGCGCCCGCACCATCAGGGCGCCGGAGCAGGCGCCGTCCACGTCGTAGTCGCCGAAGACCGCGATGGTCTCGGCCGCCTGCACCGCACGCGCCAGCCGGGCCGCGGCTGCGTCCATGTCCAGCAGCAGGGAGGGGTCGGGCAGCATCGCCCGCAGGGTGGGCTCAAGGAAGTCGCCCACCGCCTCCGGGCCCACACCGCGGGCGGCCAGCAACCGGCCGACCAGCTCCGGCACCCCGGCCCGCTGGGCGATGGCGAGGCCGAGCCGCGCCTCGCTCTCGCGCCAGACCCAGCGGCGACCGGTCAGGCTCCGCGCAACCCCCAGCACCGGCCCCGCATCTGCCATATCCTCAGCCGACGAAGGAGGCGGGCTTCCGCGCGAAATTATGGTGCCCCTCGACGAAGCGCACCGTGCCGGACTTGCTGCGCATGACGATGGAATGGGTGATAGCCCCGGTCGCGGTGCGGCGCACGCCGCGCAGCATCGGCCCGTCGGTGACCCCGGTCGCGGCGAACATCACGTCGCCATGCGCCATGTCGAGGATGCCCAGTTTCTTGCTCGGATCGGCCAGGCCCATGCCGCGGGCGCGGGTGACCTGCTCCTCGTTCTCGAACAGCAGGCGGCCCTGCATCTGGCCGCCGATGCAGCGCAGCGCGGCCGCCGCCAACACGCCTTCCGGCGCACCGCCCGAGCCCATATACATGTCGATCGTGGTTTCGGGGTTGGACACGGCGATCACCCCGGCAACGTCGCCATCGGGGATCAGGACGATGCCGCAGCCCATGCTGCGCAGTTCGGCGATCAGCTTTTCGTGGCGCGGGCGATCGAGCACGCAGACGATGATCTCGTTCGGCTGGACGCCCTTGGCCGCGGCCACGGCGGTAACATTCTCGGTCGGGCTCTTCGCCAGATCGATCACGCCCTCGGGATAGCCGGGGCCGACCGCGAGCTTGTTCATATAGACGTCGGGCGCGTTGAGCAGCCCGCCTTCCTCGGCGATCGCCAGCACGGCGAGCGAGTTGGGCCCGGCTTGCGCGGTGATGGTGGTGCCTTCGAGGGGATCGAGCGCGATGTCGATCCGTGGGCCGCTGCCCTGTGCGGAGCCGACCTTCTCGCCGATGTAGAGCATCGGCGCCTCGTCGCGCTCGCCCTCGCCGATCACGACGGTGCCGTCCATCGGCAGTTCGTTGAGCGCCGCGCGCATCGCCTCCACGGCAGCGGCGTCGGCCGCCTTCTCGTCGCCGCGTCCGACGAGCTTCGAAGCGGCGATCGCCGCTGCCTCGGTAACACGAACCATTTCGAGGACCAGCACGCGATCCAGCGTCGAGCTTGCCTTGACCATTTTCCCCGCCGTCCCTTTCCGAAGCCGGCCTTTGGATTAGGAGCGCATTGTTGCGATGTCGAGAAGCCAACGAGGCTTTCGCGACGAGTCTGCCCCCGTAACGGAGCAGAGCTGCCCCGGAGATGGGCTGGCGTGCCGTTGCGGCGGTCGGTCGACCCGCCCGGCGCGGTAAAATCATGTTTGAAATGTAGGGAAAGAAAAGGCAGCGAACTCCGACGAACAGGAGGAGTTGCGCGATGGGAGCGACAAGTGTTCGCGACGTATGTGTCCATGCCACCGACGAGACCGGAACGCCGATTACGGCGGTCTATGCCAAGAACCCGCCGTGGTACGCGATATACCGGACCCGTGAT
>JAQGIA010000537.1 GCA_028291445.1 Belnapia sp. | reverse complement strand
GGGAAAGGCGGTGAGCAGGTCCAGCAGGTCGGCATCCTTCGGCTCGGCATCGTCGTCGCCGTCCGACAGCTTGCGGAGCATCGCCGCCTCGCGCGGGTCCTTCGCCGCGCCGGCCAGCAGATCCGTGGTGCGGTCGAGCGGACGGCCGATATCCTTCTCCGCCCTCAGCACCGGCCGCAGCGCGGCATCCCCGCCGAGCGCCGCCAGCACCGCATCGACCAGCGCCGGGTCGTTCTCGACGATGACGCCGAGCGAATCGCCGGGCTGGTAGGCCAGGCCGCTGCCGCCGAGATCGAGCACCACCTGCCGGACATCCTTGGCCGATCCGGCGGCGCTCAGCCGTGGCGCGGCGATGAAGCCGACCGGCTCGCCGACCGGGCCTGACGGCTTCACCACCGGGGCCGGCGCGGCGGCGGGCGCGGCCTCGGCCAACAGCGCCTTCAGCATTTTCGAGGTCGGCTTGCCGCCCGGTACGCAGAGCCCGGCGGAGGTCTCGGCGCCGCTGGCCAGTGCCTCGGCATAGGTCTGGCAAATATAGCCGCATTGGCCGCAATCGAGCTGCGCCATGGCCGCCATCAGCCGGCGCGGCCGCGGCCTGCCCTCGGCGAGCGCCAACCGTTCGTCCAGCTCCAGCGCCGGGTCGTGCCAGGGGAAAGCCTCCTCGGCCGGGACCGGCGTGGCCTGCGCCGGCGCGCCATCGGTCGCGCCGCCATACAGCCCGGCGAGGAAACCGTTCAGCCAGGCGCGCTGCACCGGGGTGAAGGGCGCGCTTTCGGGGATCAGCGGCACCGGGGCGGGGCCGGGGATCGGGGAGATGGCGTTCATGCGTCCTCCAGCGCGCGCAGGCTGGCTAGGGCCTCGTCCGATTGCCGGGCGGACCAACGATGGAAGCTGTCCCCGGGGCTGGACCGTTCGCGCATCCAGGCCCGCAGCAGGGCAAGCACCACCGGACCCAGCTCATCCTGCGCCACGCCCTTCCGGGCCAGCCGGCCGATCTTCTGTTCCGGCCCGGCGCCGCCGCCGACGTGCAGGTCGTAGCCCTCGACCGTATCCTCGCCGCGTTCCACCTTGGTGCCGATCAGGCCGATATCGGCGACGTAGTGCTGGGCGCAGGAATGATGGCAGCCGGTCAGGTGGATGTTGATCGGCGCGTCCAAGGCGATATTGGCTTCGAGGTAATCCACCAGCGCGGCGGCATGCTGCTTGGTATGGCTGGCTGCGAATTTGCACCCCGCCGCCCCGGTGCAAGCGACCAGCCCGCCGCGGATGGCGCTCGCCGCCCAGCCCAGGCCCAGCGTGGCGATGGCTTTTTGCGCCGCCGGCACCGCGCCCTCCGGGATGTCGGAGATCAGCAGGTTCTGCCAGACGGTCAGCCGGATGGTGCCGCTGCCGTAGCGTTGCGCCACATCGGCCAGGCCACGGAGCTGTGCGACAGAGAGCCGACCGAACGGCGTGACGACGCCGATGTAGCAGAGGCCCGGCTGCTTCTGCGCATGCACGCCGAGATGGCCGTGCTTGGCCGGCGCCGTCGCCGTGCCGATGAGCGGCAGCCGCGCCAGCTTGCGGCCGAGCCGCGCCTCGACGGCGTGCAGGAAAGCGTCGATGCCCAGGCGGTCGAGCACGTATTTCAGCCGGGCCTTGGCCCGGTCGGTGCGGTCGCCCTCGGCGATGAAGACGCGGAGGATGGCGTCGCAGACCGCGACCATCTCGGCCTCGGCCACCACCACGCCGGTCTCGCGGGCGAAGTCGCGGTGGCCGGTGATGCCACCCAGCGTCAGTCGGAAGCGCACCCCTTCGGCGGTTTTGATGGCGGTCAGCGCGATATCGTTGGTTTCGGCCAGCACCTCCACCGCGCCGCCGCCACTGACGGAAATATTGAACTTGCGCGGCAGGCCGAAGAGATCGCGGGTGGTGAGGATGTGATGGTGCAGCGCACGGACCAGCGGGCGGGTATCGATCAGCTCCGCCGCGTCGATCCCGGCGGTCGGGCTTGCGGTGATGTTGCGGATATTGTCGGCCCCGGTACCGCGCGGCAGCAGGCCGATATCGCCGAGCCGCATGACCACCTCGGGTCCTCTGTCGGCTGCAATCTCCCGGTATTGCAGATTGGCCCGCGTGGTCACATCGGCATAGCCGCCGGCGCAGTCCTCGGCGATATCGGCCACGCCATGCAGCTGCCAGGAAGACAGGATACCGCCCGGAATCCGCAGCCGGCACATGAAGCTGTTCTGGGTTGGGCCAACGAAAAACAACCCGTGGAAGCGGCCGACGAAGTCATCGATCGGCTTGGGGAATTTGCCTGCCGCCGCACGCGCCGTCAGCTCGTCCCAGCGGTCCAGCGGATGCTTCTCACGCTTGGCTTGTTCCTGCGGCACCAGCTTGCCGCCGGCGGCCAGCGTGCGGTCCTGCGCCGCGCGGAGTTCATCGGCCGGCGCTCCGCCACCACCGGACTGTGTCAGCGCGCCACGCCGCGCCTCGACCCCGGCCATGAAGCCCTTCAGGTATTCCTGCTGCTCCGGGTTGAAACCATCATCGGGCATCAGGCGGCCTCCCGCACGAAGGCCGGGCCGAAGGGCAGCGCCGACCGGAACCCCGCCACGCTGCGGCGGGAGGTGATGAGATCGAGGTAGAAGCCGGCATCCGCGGTATCGCCATAGAGCACGGCGCCGACCAGCCGGCCGTCGCGCAGCGAGAGGCGCCGGTAGCGCTCTTCCGCATCGTCGCGCAGCACGATGGCATCGTCGCCCGGCGTGGCGATGTCGCCGGCCGACCAGACGGCGGTGCCGGAGACCTTCAGCGCCGCGGCATCGGCGCGCGGTGCCCAGGCGCAGACCTCGCCGGCGATGGCGCGGGCGGCGATCTCGGCCTGTTCCAACGCCGGGGCGACCAGGCCGATGGTGCGGCCCTGGTGCTCGGCGCATTCGCCGATTGCATAGACGGCAGGGTCCTCGGTGCGCATCGCATCATCCACGGTGATGGCGCGGCCGACCGGCAGCCCGGCCTCGCGCGCCAGCGTCACGCTCGGCCGGATGCCGACCGCCATGACGACGAGGCTGGCCGGCAGGACGCGCCCGTCGGAGAGCGCCACGCCGGTCGCCTTCGTGTCGCCGGTGATGGCGACGGTGCTGGCCGGCATGGCGAAGCGGATGCCGCGCAACCCGAGCCGCCGGGTGAGCAGCCCGCCCGCCGCCGGGTCGAGCTGACGTTCCATCGGCCAGCCGACCGCATGGACCACGGTCACCTGCATGCCGCGCGCCGCCAGGCCGACGGCGGCTTCCAGCCCCAGCAGCCCACCGCCGATGACGACCGCGCGGCCGCCACCGGCGGCGGCCCGCAGCATGGCACGCACGTCGTCCATGTCGCGGTAGAGCACCACGCCGGGCAGCGCCGCGCCCGGCAGCGGCAGGCGGATGGCCGCCGAGCCGGTCGCCAGCACCAGTCGGTCGTAGCCCAGCCGCTCGCCTCGGGTGGTGACGGCCGCGCCCGCCGCGCGGTCGATGGCGGCGATCGGCGTGGCCGGCCGATAGGCGATGCCTAGCCCGCGCAGCAAGGCCAGTGGATGGGTGATGAGCCCGGCCACCGTGGCATCGCCGGCCAGCAGCTTGGACAGCGCCACCCGGTCGTAGGGCAGCGCCGCTTCCGCCCCGGCCAGGGTCACGGAAGCGCCCGGCAGCCGTTCCGCCAGGCGTACCGCGCAGCGGGTGCCGGCCGGGCCGGCACCGATGACAAGAATGCGCATCGGGTTGCTCAGGCCGCCGCCAGGGCCGGGTTGACGTGCCGGGCATGGAGGAATTCCAGCACCGCGGTGCGGGCCGCGACGAAGCGTGGGTCGGCCGCCAATGCCAGCCGGTCGCGCGGCCGCGGCAGGTCGACCTCGAGGATTTCGCCGACCCGGGCATTCGGGCCATTGGTCAGCATGACGATGCGGTCCGACAGCAGCACCGCCTCGTCGACGTCATGGGTGATCATGACGACGGTGGTGCCGAGGCTGGCATGGATCGCCATCACCTGGTCCTGGAGATGCGCCCGGGTCAGCGCGTCGAGCGCACCGAAGGGCTCATCGAGCAGCAGCACCTTGGGCTTCATCGATAGCGCCCGGGCGATGCCGATGCGCTGCTTCATCCCGCCCGAGATCTCGTTTGGCCGCTTGTCCTTCGCCGCGGTCATCCGCACCAGGGCGAGGTTCTCCAGCACCCAGTCGTGGCGCTGGGCGCGCGACATGGTCCTGGACAGCGTCTGGTCGACCGCCAGCTTGACGTTCTCGTAGCAGGTCAACCAGGGCAGCAGGCTGTGGTTCTGGAAGACCACGGCGCGATCGGGGCCAGGGCCGTCGATCTCCTTGCCGTCCAGCACCACGCCGCCGGCGGTCGCCGGCAGCAGGCCGGCGATGACGTTCAGCAAGGTGGATTTGCCGCAACCGCTATGGCCGATGACGGCGACGTACTCGCCGCGGGTGATCTGCAGGTCGATCTCGCGCAGCACCGGTACCGGCGCCTTGGGGAAGGCGACCGACAGTTGGGAGATTTCGAGGAAGCGTTCCATGGACTTGCTCTCCCTTACGAAGCTGAGGTGCCGCGTGTCGCAAGGCGACCGGCCAACGCCACGATCCGGTCCAGCGCGAAGCCGACGAGGCCGACATAGGTGAGCGCAACGATGATGTCGGAAAGATTGGAGCTGTTCCAGGCATCCCAGATGAAGAAGCCGATGCCGACGCCGCCGATCAGCATCTCGGCGGCGATGATCGCCAGCCAGGACAGGCCGATGCCGATCTTGAGACCCGTAAAAATGTAGGGCGCGGCGGCCGGCAGCACGATCTTCCAGAAGAAGGCCGGGCCGCGCAGCCGGATCACCGCTGCCACGTTGCGGTAATCCTGCGGCACGTTGCGCACGCCGACCGCGGTATTGATGATGATGGGCCAGATCGAGGTGATGAAGATCACGAAGATCGCACTCGGCTGCGCTTCCCGGAACGCGGCCAGGGCCAGCGGCAGCCAGGCCAGCGGCGGCACCGTCCGCAGCACCTGGAAGATCGGGTCGAGCCCGCGCATGGCGAAGTCCGAGGTGCCGACCAGCAGCCCGAGCAGGATGCCGGCGACGGCGGCCAGCGCGAAGCC
>JAQGIA010000501.1 GCA_028291445.1 Belnapia sp. | reverse complement strand
GGATTCGCTGCCCTTGGTCCAAAGGACCAGGTTGCGGCGCAGTTCCAGCACCCGCTTCAGCGCAGCCCGCGTATCGAGCGGGTAAAGCGCCGCCGGGTCCTTGCCCATCGACAGCAGGGCGGCTTCCAGCACGCAGCTGGCATCGCGGCGCAGCAGCCGGGTGCCGGGAAATTTGCGGGTATCCCAGAAATCCGCCCAGCCGGTCGGACCGGTGGGAAACCTGACGCTGTCGTAGACCAGCACGCTGCTGAAGGAATAGGGCGCGGCGCCGTATTCCAGGGCAAAGCCCGGGCCGATGACGTTGCTGCGGTCGAGCACCGAATAATCGATCCTGGTGGCCAGCCCGAGCCGGCCCAGCAGATTGGCGCCGGTGGCCGAGCTGTCGCAGAGGTCCCAGGTGACGCGGCCGCTTTCCACCATGCTGCGGATGCGGCCGGTGGCCGGGCCGGTGCTGTCCTGCGCCACCTTCCAGCCCGGCGTCTCGGCGCTGAAGGGGGCGCCGTAGAAGCGGCCGAAGCCCTCGTTCGCCAGCCCTCCCCAATTGACCATCACCAATTGCCGCTCCGCCTGGGCAGCGGCCTCGCTGGCCGCGAAGCTACCCATGGCACCGAGCGCGGCCAGGCCCTGGAGGAGGCTGCGACGGCTGAACCGGCCGCGCCGATACTGGCTGAGTGCCAGATCGACGCAGTCCTGCTGAAAACTCTGCATGGGCAATGCCCCTCTTGCGGCGTTGAGCCGTCGGCGTGAACCTCTCCGTTCCGCGATGAAAGCGCATCCAGCGCCGGCCGGGGAGCCCTTATGTCCGATTCGTTGTTTGCCCCAGGCTTCAAGACCAGTCCCTGGTGGTGGGAAGCTGCCGAGCCGCCGCAGCGGGATGCGACCTTGCCGGACCATGCCGTGGTGGCGGTGGTCGGCGGTGGCTATGCCGGGCTCTCGGCCGCGCTGACCCTCAGGCGGCTCGGCCAGCAGGTGGTGGTGCTCGATGCCGAGCGGATCGGCTGGGGCGCCTCCTCGCGCAACGGCGGGATGGTCTCGGGCGGGCTGAAGATCGCCGGCAGCGGGTTGGCGGCGACGCATGGGCCGGAGCAGGCCAAGGCGATCACCCAGGCCGCCGCCGCCAGCCTGCCCTTCATCGAGGACACCATCGCCCGCGAGGAGATCGACTGCGACTACGTCCGCTGCGGCCGCTATGCGGCGGCCTGGTCGCCCGGACATTACCGGGCGATGGCGGCCAAGGCGCCGATGCTGGCGGAGGTGACCGGCCTGCCGACCAGCATGCTGCCGAAGGAGCGCCAGCGGGAAGCGCTCGGCAGCGACCACTACCATGGCGGGATGCTGGCGGCGGCGACCGGCAGCCTGCATCCCGGGAAATACGCCCGCGGCCTGGCGGCGGCGGCGGAACGCGCCGGGGCGGTGCTGGTGGATGGCGTCCGGGTGCAGAAGATCCGCGAGGAGGCAGGCGGCTTCCGCATCGCCACGGATCGCGGCGAGCTGCGCGCCGATGCGGTGCTGGTCACCACCAACGGCTACTCGCTGGACCCACGCGGCACCGCCAGCCCCTGGCTGGCCCGCCGGCTGGTGCCGCTGAACAGCTACATCATCGCCACCGAGGAATTGGGCGAGGAGCGGATCGATCAGCTGTTTCCCGGCCGGCGCATGATCTCGGACAGCAAGCGGGTGCTGAACTATTTCAGGCCCAGCCCGGATGGCAAGCGCATCCTCTGGGGCGGCCGGGCCAGTTTTCGCGCGGCTACCGCCGAGGCGACCGCCAGCGCCCTGCATGGCTACATGACCGCCTGCTTCCCCGAACTGGCGAAGCTGCGGATCACCCATGCCTGGACCGGCAACGTCGCCTTCACCTTCGATGGCCTGCCGCATATCGGGGTGCAGGACGGCATCCATTACGCCGCGGGCTGCCAGGGCAGCGGCGTGGCGATGGCGACCTGGCTCGGCCATAACATCGCGATGAAGCTGGCCGGCGCCGCCAATGCCCGCTTCGCGCTGGATGGCCTGCCCTTCCCGACCCGGCCCTTCTATTCGGGCAACCCGGCCTGGGTATTGCCGCTGATCGGCGGCTGGTACCGGCTGCGCGACCGGATCGACCGCATGGCGGCGTAGGGCGCATCCACCGCATGGCGGCGTAGGGCGCATCGACCGCATGGCGGCGTAGGGCGCATCGACCGGATGGCGGCGTGACCCTGCATCGGCGCCTGGCGGCGTGACCTGCATCGGCCGTCTGGCGGCGTGACCTGCATTGACACCAGCCGCCGCGATGGCCGAAGGGACGGGCGCAACCAAGGCCCTGCCGTGACCTATACCGTCCATGAGATTTTCCTGACCGCCCAGGGCGAGGGTGCCAACCTCGGCCGCACCGCGGTCTTCATCCGCTTCGCCGGCTGCAACCTGTGGTCCGGCCGGGAGGAGGACCGGGCGACGGCGGTCTGCCGCTTCTGCGATACCGAGTTCCGTGGCGGCGCGAAGCATGACGTCGCCTCGCTGGTCGCCGCCGCGGCGGCGCTATGGCCAGCCGGGACCGGCGGCCGTTTCGCCGTCGTCACCGGGGGCGAGCCGCTGCTGCAACTGGATGCCCCGCTGCTGGCGGCCTTGCGGGCGGCGGGCTTCACCGTGGCGATCGAGACCAATGGCACCCTGGCCCTGCCGGCCCCGATCGACTGGGTCTGCGTCAGCCCCAAGGCCGGCGCGCCGCTGGCGCTGGACCGGGCCGATGAGCTGAAGCTGGTCTATCCCCAGGCGGGCATGGACCCGGCGGATTGGCGCGATTTCCCGGCCGCGCAGCGCTGGCTTTCGCCGATGGATGGGCCGGAGATCGTGGCGAATACCGCGGCGGCGGCGGAGTATTGCCGCCGCCACCCGGAATGGCGGCTGAACATCCAGGCGCATAAAACCTGGGGCGTGCGGTAGCTACTCGAAGCGGTTGGACTTCGGGAAGCCGTTCGGCGGCAGCTTGCCGGCGGTGGCGCGGTTGCCGCGCCAGGACGTGGTATCCGTCTCGGTCCGGATCCGGTCGCCCAGCCGCCAGCTGAGGCCTTCCTTGCGGAGGAAGACCCTGGCATCGGCCAGGCCGCCGTCCTTGTAGGATTGCAATTGCACGCCGCGGCCGCGCGACATCACCGGCACCTGCTCCAACGGGAAGACCAGCAGCTTGCGGTTCTCGCCGAGCACCGCGACCATGTCGCCCTCGGCCCGGGTGCAGACCGAGGCCTCCCTGCCCGGCTCCAGCACCAGCACCTGCTTGCCGGTGCGCTTCTCCGCCACCAGATCCTCGGCGGCGACGACGAAGCCCTTGCCATCCGTCCCGGCGACCAGATAGCGCGCGGCCTCGGCATGGACGAACAGCACCAGGACGCTGTCCTCGTTGGTCATCTCGACCAGCAGGCGCACCGGCTGGCCATCGCCGCGGCCGCGCGGCAGCGCCTCGGCCTTCAGCGTATAGGCGCGGCCATTGGTGGCGAAGAGGATGAGGCGATCGGTGCTCTGGGCATGCACCGCGGTGTGCAGCCGGTCGCCTTCCTTGAAGCGCAGCTCGGCATCCGCGCCGAGATGGCCCTTCTGCGCGCGGATCCAGCCCTTCTCCGACAGGATGACGGTGATCGGCTCGCGCTCGACGAAGGCATTCTCGTCCACCACGATGCTCGGCAGGGCGCCGCCGATCGCGGTGCGGCGGTCGCCGAGCGGGCCGCTGCCGAAGGTCTTGCGGGTTTCCTCGACCTCGGCGGCGATGGCGGCCCAGCGCTTCGCATCGGAGGACATCAGCCCCTGCAGGGCCTTCTGTTCCTTGGTCAGCTTGGTGTGCTCGCGGCGGATCTCCATTTCCTCGAGCTTGCGCAGGCTGCGCAGCCGCATGTCGAGGATGGCATTGGCCTGCACCTCGGTCAGCTCGAAGGTCCGCATCAGCGCTTCCTTCGGCTTGTCCTCCTCGCGGACGATGCGGATCACCTCGTCGAGGTTGAGGTAGACGATGAGGAAGCCGCCGAGGATTTCCA
>JAQGIA010000484.1 GCA_028291445.1 Belnapia sp. | reverse complement strand
GCTCGATGCCTGCGGCCTGCCGCGCGGGGTGGTGCCGCCCGAGGATAATTTCGCCGCCACCTCGCTGCATACGCTGGTGCAGATGGTAGCCGGCGGGCTCGGCGTGACCCTGCTGCCGCAGCTGTCGCTGGCTGGCGGCGTGCTGGCCGGCGCCGCGGTCGAGATCCGGCCGCTGGAGCCGCCAGGTCCCGGCGAGGCGGCGCCCAGCCGCAGCCTGGCGCTGGCCTGGCGGTCCCGCAGCCCGCGCGCCGCCGAATTCCGCAGCCTGGCTCCGGCCATTGCCGCTTCGGTTCAGGTGGCATAACTGCCCCAGGTGGCATAACTGCAATGCATGACGTCGGGGAGGGCGGCCGGATGGACAGTCTGACAAGGGACGGCCTGGCATTGGCGGGTGGCCCGCCACCAGGGGACGGCCTGACGAAAGACGGCCTGACGGGGGCGCAGGCGGCGCTGCGCGACCGCGCCCGGGCCGTGGCCGTATTCGCCGCCGCGCAGGCCGCCGAGACCGACCGCACCGAGCAATACCCCTGGCCCATGGTGGCCCGGATGCGCGAGGCCGGGCTGATGGGCATGACCATTCCACGCGAATGGGGCGGTCCTGGCCTGACCTATTTCGACGCCGCCCTGGTCATCGAGGAATTGTCCAAGGCCTGTGCCGTCTGCGGCCGCATCGCGGTCGAGAGCAATATGGGCGCGCTGGGCGCCATCATGGCCTATGGCACGGCGGCCCAGAAGCGGATCGCCGCCGAGCTGGTGCTGGCGGGCGACAAGCCGGCGATCTGCATCACAGAGCCCGGGGCCGGCTCCGCCGCCACCGAGATGACGACCCGCGCGGTGCGGCGCGGCGATGGCTGGGTGATCGATGGGGAGAAGCATTGGATCACCGGGGGCGGGATTTCCCGCCTGCACCTGATCTTCGCCCGCGCCTTCGAGGATGGGCGGGAACTCGGCATCGGCGGCTTCCTGGTGGTCCGCAACGGCGAGCGCGACCCGGCCGGGATGGTGGTGCATCGGCGGATCCCCTCGATGGGGCTGAAGGGCATGCCGGAGGCGGAGCTGCGCTTCCAGGGGCTGGTGGTGCCGGATGCCATGGTGCTGCGCCCGCCTGGCGCCGAGGCCGGGGGAGATTTCGCCCGCGGCTTCGGCCGGCTGATGGATGCCTACAACGGCCAGCGCGTCGGCGCGGCGACGGTGGCGCTGGGGCTCGGCGCCGGGGCTTACGAGCGGGCGCTGGAGTTCGCCAAGTCCCGGCACCAGTTCGGCCGGCCGATCGCTGAATTCCAGGGTCTTGGCTGGATGCTGGCGGATATGTCCATCAAGCTGGAGGCGGCCCGCGCGCTGGTCTGGCGGGCGGCCCGCAGCGCCGGGCCGAATGGCTTCCCGGACCGGCTGGCTGCCGCCCAGGCCAAGGTGCTGGCGGCCGATACCGCCATCGAGGTGACCAATGCGGCGCTGCAGGTCTGGGGCGCCGCCGGCTATAGCCGGGAGAATCCGATGGAGCGGATGCTGCGCGATGCGCGGATGTTCGCCATCGCCGGCGGCACCGCCCAGGTGCTGCGGACCCAGGTGGCGGAGCAGATCCTGGGCTGGAAGCTGCCGCAGACCCGGGAAGGGTTCCTCGGCCGCGCGACCGCGCCGCGCGCCGCCGAGTGACCGCCCAAGCGACCCGGCGAGGCTAGCTACCCGGCGCCGGCGACCAGCACCGGGCGCCGCCGGCGGCCCTGGAGCAGCGCCATGAGCGGCTGTTCCAGCAGCCGGTAGCTGAGCAGCCCGGCCAGCAGGGATACCAGCAGCGCCGTCGCCAGGGCCAGGAGGTGGTTGAGCGGATGGTCGGCGGCGAGGCCGGCCCGCCAGAACTGGCCGACCACGCCGATGGTCAGCAGATGCGACAGGTAGATGGAGTAGGAGGCGTCGCCGAGGGCGATCAGCCAGGCCGGCAGGTGGCCGGCCAGGACCGGCTCCAGCAGCACGCAGCCGGCCAGCAGCAGGGTGGCGGCACTGCCGAAGACCAGCACGCGCGGCCAATTCTCCGGGAAGGCGCCGCCCTGGCCGAGCATGACGTGGATACCGATGGCCGCCACCAGCAGCCCGGCGAGGAACAGCGTCGCGCCCAGGCGCGCGGTTTGCGTCAGGCCCAGGCGCGTAGCTTGCGCCAGGCCCAGGCCCAGGCCCAGGCGCGTGGCTTGTGCCAGGCCGAGGCGCGGCAGCAGCAGCGCCACCGCGGCACCGGCGATGAACTCCAGCACCAGCGGGTTGAAGATCAGGTTCAGGTAGGGCTGCGGCCGGCCGGGTTGGAACAGGAGCTGCCCGGCGATGGTGATGCCGGCCCAGGCCGCCAGCGCCAGGCCGAGCCTGCCGTTGCGCAGCGTGGCCAGCAGGGCGGCGAAGACCAGGTAGAAGAACATCTCGAAGCTGAGCGTCCAGCTGACCAGAAGCAGGTGGCCGTTCTGGTGCGGCAGCAACGTATAGGAGGCAAGGATGTCGGGCGGCACCGAGGCGCCGGCGTTCATGATCCGTGGCGCCACCAGCCAGACGGCGCAGACCAGGGTGAGATAGACCCAATAGACCGGGTAGATGCGCAACGCCCGGCGTTGCAGGAATCCCCAGCCGGAGGCCGCCGAGCCGAAGCGGCCGAAGGTGGTCACCGCCATGATGTAGCCGCTGATGACGAAGAACAGGTCGACCCCGGCCTGGCCGTATTCGAAGCCACGGGGGAACAGCACCTCGCCCGTCGCGTATTTCGCTTCGAAGGGCATCAGATGGGCGAGGACCACCGCGGTCGCGGCCAGGGCACGCAAGGCTTGCACCGCCAGAAGCTGGTTGGCCACGACCGGATTCCAATTTTAGGTTCGGAACGAATAACCGCCCGGCGACATCGGATCAACCAGGATGTTTCCGGCATCGATCAATTGCCGGCAACGGCATGGTTGGGGCAGGCAGCCGGGGAGGCCAGGGGTGTTTGCCGGGGTACGCGCGATTGACTTGCGCTGGCCCTTCGCCTATCCCCCGGCCTCCCCGGCGGGCGCCCTGGCGCTGCCGCAACCCTTTCGCGTATCAGTGAGTCCGCGTCATGAAGATCCGCAACAGCCTGAAATCCGCCAAGACGCGCGACAAGAACTGCGTTGTGGTCCGCCGCCGCGGCCGCATCTACGTGCTCAACAAGAAGAACCCCCGGCTGAAGGCCCGCCAGGGCTGAGACCGCGCGCCGGCCCCAGGGTCCGGCGCCTTAGCGAAGACCCGGAGCCGCCGCTGGCATTGCCGCGGCGGCTTTTCGCATGGGGAAGGGCTACCGGGCCGCCAGGATTATCGGGCCGCCAGATTATCGGCCAGATTATCGGACCGTCAGGATTTCGGTGCCGAGTCCGCCGCCGCTGGTCCAGGTACCGCGCAGCTTGCCATCCGGCTCCACCCCATAGATGGCGATGCCGGGCCGCCCCTCGACCGTGAAGGACAGGGCCAGCAGCCCGCTCTGGATCAGCCCGAGCCCGATGATCTGGGCATTCCCGACGCTCCAGCGGCCGATCCAGGCCGCATTCGGCCCCTCCCGCAATTCGAAGACGCCCTCATAGGCACTGCCGTCCGGATTCTGCCCCTCGACGTTGTAAAGCCCTTCGCGCAACTGGGCGAAGGCGGCCGGGGAGAGCACGGCCAGGGCGGCGGCCAGGGCCAGGGTACGAAGCAGGGACAAGGGAGCGTTCTCCGGCGGCGGGCGGGGTTGGGATAAGCGGGTGGCGGAAACTGCCCCTCCCGCATCGTGGCGGCAAGCGGTGCTTGCCGCCTGGCTCCGGGCAGCCCATTTTCCGTGGCAATACCTACGGGCCCATGGCCTGCGGTCTGGAGGAGTGCCGCCGTGATCAGCCTGCCCGCACCCAAGCCCGAGGTCATGGCCCGCCGCGCCGAGATCATCGCCGGCCTCCAGGCGCTGGTCCCCGGCGATGGGGTGATCGGCGAGGCGGTGCGGCTCAAGCCCTACGAGACGGATGGGCTTTCCGCCTATCGCCAGCCGCCGCTGGCGGTGGTGCTGCCGACCACCACCGAGCAGGTCGCCAAGGTGCTGGCCTATTGCCATGCCAATGGGGTGCGCGTGGTGCCGCGCGGCGCGGGCACCAGCCTGTCCGGCGGGGCGCTGCCGCTGGCCGATGCGGTGGTGCTGGGCATGATGCGGATGAACCGCATCCTCGAGGTCGACTACGACAACCGCCTGGCGGTGGTGGAGGCCGGCGTCACCAACCTCGGCATCACCAACCACGTCGCCGCCGACGGCTTCTTCTACGCCCCCGACCCCTCCAGCCAGCTCGCCTGCATGATCGGCGGCAACGTCAACATGAACTCGGGCGGGGCGCATTGCCTGAAATACGGGGTCACCGCCAACAACCTGCTCGGCCTGAAGCTGGTGACGATCGAGGGCGAGATCCTTGAAGTCGGCGGCCGCCACCTGGATGCGGCGGGCTACGACTGGCTGGGGCTGCTGACCGGATCCGAGGGCCAGCTCGCGGTCATCACCGAGGTTACCGTCCGCATCCTGCACAGCCCCGAAGGGCAGCGCGCCATGCTGGCCGCCTTCACCGCGAACGAGATCGCCGGCGAGGCGGTGGATGCCATCATCGCCTCCGGCATCATCCCCGTGGCGCTGGAATTCATGGACCGCCCGGCGATCCATGCCTGCGAGGCCTTCGCCCATGCCGGCTATCCGCTGGATGCCGAGGCGATGCTGATCATCGAGGTCGAGGGCAGCACCGCCGAGCAGGACATGCTGCTCGGCCGGCTGAAGGAAATCTGCGAGCGCTTCGCTCCGATCAGCCTGAAGGTGGCCGAGACCGCGGAGCAGTCGCTGGCGATCTGGAAGGGCCGCAAGGGCGCCTTCGGGGCGGTCGGCCGCATCTCGCCCGACTACCTCTGCATGGATGGCACCATCCCGACCGGCCAGCTCCCCTTCGTCCTCAAGCGGATCGGCGAGATGTCGGCCAGCTACGGGTTGCAGGTCGCCAATATCTTCCATGCCGGCGACGGCAACCTGCATCCGCTGATCATGTTCGACGCCAACAACCCGAAAAGCTTCCATGACGCGGAACAATTCGGTGCCGATATCCTGACGCTCTGCGTCGAGGTCGGCGGCTGCCTGACCGGCGAGCATGGTGTCGGCGTCGAGAAGCGCGACCTCATGCCGGTGCAATTCACCCCCTTCGAGCTGGACCAGATGCGCGCGCTCAAGGCCGCCTTCGACCCGGGCTGGTTGCTCAACCCGGCCAAGGTCTTCCCGCTGGAAGGCAATGCCGCCTTCGCCGTCGCGCCGCTGCGGACCGCGGCATGACGCAGGTGATCGCGCCGGCCGACGAGGCCGGGGTCGCCGCCGCCATCGCCGCCGCCGCGGCGGCCGGGGAGCCGCTGGCGATCGAGGGAAGGGGCACCAAGCGCGCCCTGCTGCGCCCGGTCCAGGCGGCCCGCACCCTGTCGTTGCGCAACCTCTCGGGCATCACCCTCTATCGGCCGCAGGAGCTGATCCTCTCGGCCTGGGCCGGCACGCCGCTGCCCGAGATCGAGGCGGCGCTGGCCGAGCGCGGCCAGCATGTCATCGCCGAGCCGCCCGACCTCTCGGCCATGTTCGGCGCGACCGAGGCCGCGACCATCGGCGGCCTGGTCGCCACCAACCTGTCCGGTCCGCGGCGGATCACCGCCGGTGCCATGCGCGACCATGTCATGGGCATCCGCGCCATGAACGGACTGGGCGAGGTTTTCCGCAGCGGCGGGCGGGTGCTGAAGAACGTCACCGGCCTCGACCTCTGCAAGCTGCTGGCGGGCAGCCACGGGACGCTCGGCGTCATCACCGAGGTGACCTTGAAGGTGCTGCCGGGACCGCCGGCGACCGGGACCGTCGCGGTGCGGGTCGCCGATCTGGCGGCCGGGGTAAGGGTGCTCTCGGCCGGCCTGGGCAGCCCCTATGGCGTCAGCGGCGCCGCCATCATCCCCGGCGAGCAGCCGCTGGCGATCCTGCGGCTGGAGGAATTCCCGGAATCCGTTGCCTATCGCAGCGGCCGGCTGCGCGATGCGCTGGCACCGCTGGGCGAGGTGTCGCTGCTGGACGAGGCGGAGAGCCTGGCGCTGTGGCGCGCGGTGCGGGATGCCGAGCCGTTGGGCGCGACGGCGGATGAGGCGATCTGGCGCGTCTCGGTCCAGCCCACCGCCGGGCCGGGCGTGGTTACCGCGGCCGGGATGCCGAAGGCCCTGCTGGATTGGGGCGGCGGCCTGGTCTGGCTGGCCGGGCCGGCGACCGAGGCCGCGCAT
>JAQGIA010000470.1 GCA_028291445.1 Belnapia sp. | reverse complement strand
AGCTTCACCCTCGGCGGCACCGGCGGCGGCATCGCCTACAACCGCGAGGAATTCGAGCAGATCGTCGCCTCCGGCCTCGAAGCCTCGATGACCACCGAGGTGCTGGTCGAGGAAAGCGTGCTCGGCTGGAAGGAATACGAGATGGAGGTGGTCCGCGACACCGCGGACAACTGCATCATCATCTGTTCGATCGAGAACCTGGATGCCATGGGCGTCCATACCGGCGACAGCGTCACCATCGCCCCGGCGCTGACGCTGACGGATAAAGAGTATCAGCGGATGCGCGATGCCAGCATCGCCTGCCTGCGCGAGATCGGCGTCGATACCGGCGGCTCCAACGTGCAATTCGGCATCAACCCGGTCGATGGCCGCATGGTCATCATCGAGATGAACCCCCGCGTCTCCCGCAGCAGCGCGCTGGCCTCCAAGGCGACCGGCTTCCCCATCGCCAAGGTCGCCGCGAAGCTCGCCGTCGGCTACACGCTGGATGAGCTTACCAACGACATCACCATGGTGACCCCGGCCAGCTTCGAGCCGACCATCGACTACGTCGTGGTGAAGATCCCCCGCTTTACCTTCGAGAAATTCCCCGGCACCCCGGCGACGCTCACCACCAGCATGAAATCGGTGGGCGAGGCCATGGCGATCGGCCGCTCCTTCGCGGAAGCCCTGCAGAAGGGCCTCCGCAGCCTGGAGACCGGGCTTTCCGGCCTCGATGAAATCGCCGCCCCCGGCGACGGCAGCCATCAGGCCTTCCACGCGGCGCTGGCCACCCCCTGCCCGGACCGCATCGTCATGGCGGCGCAGGCCATGCGCGCCGGCATGTCGGTGGCCGAGAGCGCCGCCGCCACCCGCTTCGATCCCTGGTTCCTGCGCGAGGTCGAGAAGATCGTCGCCGCCGAGCGCGTGGTGCAGGCCGATGGCCTGCCGCAGACCCCCTATGCGCTGCGCAGCCTCAAGGCGCTCGGCTTTTCCGACAAGCGCCTCGGCCAGCTCGCCGGCGTCACCGAACTCGCCGTCGAGGCGCACCGCCTGGCGCTCGACGTGCAGCCGGTCTTCAAGCGCATCGATACCTGCGCCGGCGAATTCGCCTCCGACACGCCCTATATGTACAGCACCTACGAGGGCGGCTTCGGCGTACCGGACTGCGAAAGCCGCCCCACCGACCGCGAGAAGATCATCATCCTGGGCGGCGGGCCGAACCGCATCGGCCAGGGCATCGAATTCGACTATTGCTGCGTCCATGCCTGCTACGCGCTGAAGGAAGCCGGCTTCGAGACCATCATGGTCAACTGCAACCCGGAGACGGTCAGCACCGATTACGACACCTCGGACCGGCTGTATTTCGAACCGCTCACCGCCGAGGATGTCCTTTCGATCATCCGCAAGGAACAGGGCAACGGCACGCTGCGCGGCTGCATCGTGCAATACGGCGGGCAGACCCCGCTGAAGCTCTCCCAGGCGCTGGCCCGCGCCGGCATCCCCATCCTCGGCACATCGGCGGAAGCCATCGACATCGCCGAGGACCGCGAGCGCTTCCAGCATCTGCTGCGCGGCCTCGGCCTGCGCCAGCCGCAGAACGGCACCGCCCGTACCCTGGACGAAGCCGCCGTCGAGGCCGAGCGCATCGGCTATCCCGTGGTGGTCCGCCCCAGCTACGTCCTCGGCGGCCGGGCCATGGAGATCGCCTACAACCGCGAGCAGCTCATGCGCTTCGGCCTGGAGGCGGTGAAGGTCTCCGGCGAGAACCCGATCCTGATCGACCAGTACCTGGCCGATGCCATCGAGGTGGATGTCGATTGCGTCGCCGACGAGGATGGCGAGGTCTATGTCGCCGGCGTCATGGAACACATCGAGGAGGCCGGCATCCATTCCGGCGACAGCGCCTGCTCCCTGCCGCCCTATTCGCTCTCCCCCGCCATCATCACCGAGCTCAAGGCGGAGACCGAGGCCATGGCCAAGGCGCTCAAGGTCAGGGGCCTGATGAACGTGCAGTATGCGGTCAAGGACAACGAGATCTTCGTCCTCGAGGTCAACCCACGGGCCTCCCGCACCGTGCCCTTCGTCGCCAAGGCCACGGGGGTCCCGGTGGCCAAGATCGGCGCCCTGGTCATGGCCGGACGGCGGCTGTCCACCTTCGATCTCGACGACAGCGCCATCAACCGCCATGTCGCGGTGAAGGAAGCGGTCTTTCCCTTCAACCGCTTCCCCAACGTGGACGTCATCCTCGGCCCCGAGATGAAATCGACCGGCGAGGTCATGGGCCTCGACAGCAGCTTCGAACGCGCCTTCGCCAAGGCCCAGCTCGGCGCCGGGGTGAAGCTGCCGCTGGCCGGCACGGTCTTCCTCTCGGTGAAGGAAACCGACAAGCCGGCGGCGGTGGTCCTCGCCCGGCGGCTGACCGACATGGGCTTCACCGTCCTGGCGACGCGCGGCACCGCGGCCCGCATCCAGGCTGCCGGCCTCACCTGCCGCGTGGTGAACAAGGTGCTGGAAGGCCGGCCGCATTGCGTCGATGCCATCAAGTCGGGCGATATCCAGCTGGTCATCAACACCACCGGCGGCGGCCAGTCGGTGGCCGATAGTTTCGATATCCGCCGCTCGGCGCTGACCCATGGCGTGCCGCACTACACCACCGCCGCCGGCGCCCGGGCGGCGGTGCATGCCATTGCCGCGCTCAAGGCGGGGACCCTTGATGTGGCGCCATTGCAGTCCTATTTTAATCGTTCCTTCTGACCCGGTCGCGGGCTCCAGCAAGGCCGGCCCGCAGCCCGATCATCGATCGTGCCGCAGGCCGGCTGGAACCGCCGGCCGGGTCTCCGTGTTTCAGGCGTCGGCCCGATCCTCCCGAGGAGGATCGGCCAACCGCCTGTCTTTTTAGTCGCATTTGCCGCTACGGACCGCGCACACTCGCGGTCCGATATGCTCAAGGGAAGGGCTAGCCGTGCAGAAGTTCCCCATGACCGCGGAAGGTCTGGCGAAGCTGGAAGAAGAGCTGAAGGTGCTGCGGGTCGAGGAGCGTCCCGCGGTCATCCGCGCGATCGCCGAGGCGCGCGCCCATGGCGATCTTTCGGAGAACGCCGAGTACCATGCCGCGCGGGAACGGCAGTCCTTCATCGAAGGCCGCATCGCCGAGCTGGAAACCATCATCCCGGCGGTCGAGGTGATCGACGTCTCCAAGCTGTCCGGCGACCAGGTGAAATTCGGCGCCCGGGTGACGGTGGTCGACGAGGAGACCGAGGAACCCAAGACCTATCGCATCGTCGGCGCCTACGAGGCCGACATGAAGGTCTATTCCATCTCCATCTCCTCGCCGCTGGCCAAGGCGCTGATCGGCAAGAAGGTGGGCGACAGCGTCGAGGTCCCCGCCCCCGGCGGCGCCCGCGCCTACGAGATCACCGCCGTCGCCTTCCGCTGACCCCCGGCGTCTGATTTTGTTATGACCGTCTCGGCTATGCCGGGCCAGATCGGCGCGGCGATGCCAGGCCCGATCGGCCTGGCCGAGGTGCGTGCCGCCGCGGCGCGCATCCAGGGTGCGGTACTGCGCACGCCGACCATCGAGTCGGATGCCGTCTCCCGCGCCACCGGGGCGCGGGTCTTCCTCAAGCTCGACAGCCTCCAGCCGACCGGTGCCTTCAAGGAGCGCGGCGCGGCCAACCGCATCGCCCTGCTGACGGCGCGGGAGCGGGCGGCGGGGGTCATCGCCATGTCGGCCGGCAACCACGCCCAGGCGGTGGCGCGCCATGCCTCGCTGGCCGGCATCGCCGCCACCATCGTCATGCCGCGCTTCACCCCGGCGACCAAGTTGGTCCGCACCGAGGCCTGGGGCGCCCGGGTGGTGCTGCATGGCGAGACCCTGGCGGAATCGGCCGCCCATGCGCATGCCCTGGCGCTGGACCAGGGGCTGACCTTCATCCACCCCTATAACGACCCGGCGGTGATCGCCGGCCAGGGCACCCTAGCGCTCGAGCTGCTGGAGGATGCGCCGGCGCTGCAGGCCGCCTTCTTCCCGGTCGGCGGCGGCGGCATGCTGGCCGGCTGCGCCGGGGCCATCCGCGAGTTGCGTCCCGACATCGCGGTCTTCGGCGTGGAGGTCGAGGGCTACCCCGCCATGGCCCAGCGCCTGGCGGGCCAGCCCGTCGTGGTCGGCGGCCCGACCATCGCCGAGGGCATCGCCGTACGCGACGTGGGCGAGGTCCCCCTCGCCCAGCTCCGCCGCCTCGGCGTCGAGGTGCTGGTGGTGCCGGAACGGGCGGTGGAACAGGCGATCGCCCTGCTGGCCGAAGGCGCCAAGCTGGTCGCCGAAGGGGCGGGCGCCGCCGGCCTCGCCGCGCTGCTCGCCTTCCCCGCGCGCTTCGCCGGGCAATGCGTCGGCACCGTCATCTGCGGCGGCAACATCGATGCGCGGATCCTGGCCAACGTGCTGCTGCGCAACCTGCTGCGGGATGGCCGGATCCTGCGCCTGCACCTCGACATCCCGGACCGGCCCGGAGTGCTGGCCGATATCGCCACCCGGGTCGCCGCCGCCGGCGGCAATGTCATCGAGGTGAGCCACCAGCGGCT
>JAQGIA010000158.1 GCA_028291445.1 Belnapia sp. | reverse complement strand
GCGCCGTCGGCATGCAGGATATGCACCTCGGCATCCATCGCGACCAGCGCGACCGGCAGGTCGGAGGGCTGCACCGCGATGCAATGCTCACTGCCGCCGAGGATGGCGTTGTGGCGGTTCTCGCCCTCCAGCGCGGAGCAGCCGCTGCCCGGCACCCGCTTGTTGCAGGGCGTGGCGGGGTCACGGAAATAGAGGCAGCGGGTCCGCTGCAACAGGTTGCCGCCGACGGTCGCCATGTGGCGCACCATGGGCGATGCCGTGGCATCCAGCGCCTGCGCCACCACGCCGCACCGCTCGCGGATGACGGGATGGTCGGCGGCCTGCTGCAGCGTCGTCGAGGCACCGATGCGGATCGCGCCATCCGGATCCTCGGTGATGCCGCCGAGGCCGAGCGCGCCGAGATCGGCCAGCGCTTCCGGCTGCAGGACATTCTCCTGCAACAGTTGCAGCATGTCGGTCCCGCCGGCGATGAAATGGGCGCCGGCCAAGGCGCGGGCGCCGGCGCTGGCGGCATCGGCGGCGGCGACATAGGTGAAGGGCTGCATGGCTCAGCCCCCCTGCGCGGCGGCGTCGCGCACCGCGGCGACGATGTTGGTATAGGCGCCGCAACGGCAAAGATTACCGCTCATCTGCTCACGGATCTCGTCATCGGACCCGGCCCGGCCCTCGCTGATCGCCCCCACCGCCGACATGATCTGCCCTGGGGTGCAATAGCCGCATTGGAAGGCATCGTGCTCGACGAAGGCGGCCTGCACCGGATGCAGCCGGTCGCCATCCGCCAATCCCTCGATCGTCGTGACCGGCCGGCCTTCCGCCATCACCGCGAGGGTGAGGCAGGAGACGATGCGTTTGCCGTCGAGCAGCACGGTGCAGGCACCGCATTGGCCGAGCGCGCAGCCCTTTTTCGTGCCGGTCAGATGCAACCGGTCGCGCAGCGCATCGAGCAGGGTGGTACGCGCATCGACCTCGATGCGATGCGGCTGGCCGTTGACGCTGAGCGTCACGGCGAAGGTGTTGGCGGGGTCGGACATGCGGGGGCATTCCTGAGGGATGGGGCCTGAGGGGTGGGCTACCCGACAACGCGAGGATGCGGGTCCGCGTTCGTTGGCTTACTCGAGCGCAGCGGCGATCGCATCCTCCGCCCGTTCCAGCCAGACGAATTCCAGCCGGTTGCGCGCGTCCTCGGGGATTTCCTCATGGTCCTTGCGGTTGCGTGCCGGCATCAGCACCCGCGTCAGGCCCGCGCTGGCTGCGGCGACCGCTTTCTCCCGGATGCCGCCGACCGGCAGCACCAATCCGCGCAGGCTGATCTCGCCGGTCATCGCCGTGTCGCTGCGCACGGTGCGGCCGGTCAGCAACGATACCAGCGCGGTGAACATGGCGACGCCGGCGCTCGGCCCGTCCTTCGGCGTCGCACCAGCCGGGACATGGATATGGATATCGGATTTCTCGAACAGCGCCGGATCGATGCCGATCGCGGCGGCACGGTTCTTCACCAGGCTCAGCGCCGCCTGGGCGCTTTCGCGCATCACCTCGCCGAGTTGGCCGGTCAGGATCAACCGGCCGCCGCCCGGTATGCGCGTCGCCTCGATGAACAGGATGTCGCCGCCGACCGGCGTCCAGGCAAGTCCGGTGGCGACACCGGGCACCGATGTCCGCATCGCCACCTCGCTCTCGAACCGATGCGGGCCGAGGATGCCGGGGACATCCGCCGTATCGATCCGCACCGCGGTCGCGCTGCCCTCCGCGATACGCACGGCGGCATGCCTGAGGGCACGGCCGATCTCGCGCTCCAGCGCGCGCACGCCGGCTTCCCGGGTGTAGGAATGAATGATCAGGCGAAGCGTGTCGTCGGTGATCTCGGCCTGGGCCTCGGTCAGCCCGTTCGCTTCCAGCTGGCGGCGTAGCAGATAGCGGCGGGCGATCTCCAGCTTCTCGGCCTCGGTATAGCCGGTCAGCTCGATCACCTCCATGCGGTCGCGCAGCGGGCCGGGGATGGTGTCCAGCATGTTGGCGGTGGCGATGAAGACGATGCGGGACAGATCGAAGGGCACGCCGAGGTAGTTGTCGCGGAAGCTGTTGTTCTGCTCCGGGTCCAGCACCTCGAGCATCGCGGCCGAGGGGTCGCCCTGGATTCCGCGCCCCATCTTGTCGATCTCGTCCAGCATCATGACGCAGTCCCGCCCGCCGGCCTTGCGGATGGCCTGGATGATGTTTCCGGGCAGCGCGCCGATATAGGTGCGGCGATGGCCGCGGATCTCGGCCTCGTCATGCACGCCGCCGAGCGAGACGCGGACGAATGCGCGCCCCATGGCACGGGCGATGGACTGGCCGAGCGAGGTCTTGCCCACGCCGGGCGGGCCGACGAAGCAGAGGATCGGCGCCTTGCCCTGCGGCGCCAGCTTGCGCACCGCCAGGTATTCGACGATGCGCCGCTTGATCTTCGGCAGGCCGAAATGATCGGCATCGAGGATGCGCCGGGCCTCGGCGATGTCGATCGGCTTCTCCTCCGGCAGCTGCCAGGGCAGCTCGGTCAGCCAGTCGAGATAGCCGCGGATCATGCCGTGTTCGGGCGAGGCATCCGGCATGCGTTCCAGCCGGCGCAGTTCCTTGCGCGCCGCCGCCTCCACCTCGGCAGGCATCCCGGCCTTGCCGATGGTCTCGCCCAGCTCCTTCAGCTCGGCGGATTTGCCGTCGTCCTCGCCAAGCTGCTTCTGGATGGCCGCCATCTGCTCACGCAGCAGCATCTCCCGCTGACGTTGGTCGAGGCTGACGCGGGTCTGCCGGCCGATCTCGGCATTCAGCCGCAACACCTCCAGCCGCTGCGCCAGCGCGGCGGAGACCCGGTCGATCCGCGGAACCAAGTCCAGCGTCTCCAGGATCTCCTGCTTCTGCCCGGCCTCAAGGTCGAGATAGGCAGCGACCAGATCGGCCAGCGCGGCCGCCGAATCGAGCGCCTGGACGGTGTTCACCAAGCCTTCCGGCACCTGCGGCAGCAGCCGCAGCGCCTCCAGAGCCTGGCCGCGCAGATGCATCACCCGCGCCTCGACCTCCGGCGTACGGGTATCCGGCTCCTCGAGCCGCAGCACGCCGGCGGCGAGGAAGGGGTGACCGTCGATCCAGTCCAACACGCGGAAGCGCTGCGCGCCCTGGCAGATCAGTTGATGGGTGCCGTCCGGCGCGGTGACCCAGCGCAGGACATTGGCCACCGTGCCGGTGCGGTGCAGGTCGCCGGTGCCGGGGTCCGTCACCTGCGCGTCGCGCTGCAGCAGGATGCCGATCTGCTGGCCGTCCCGCATCGCATGCTGCACGGCGGCGACCGAAGCCTCCCGGCCGACCGCCAGCGGCATCACCGCGCCGGGGAACAGCACGCTATCGCGCACCGGCAGGATGGCCAACGCATCCGGCGGCAGGCTGGCGCCGCCCCCGCCGGAGCCGGAGAGCGGACCGAGATCCGGGGCGTGGACGCGGCGGTCATGATGGTGGTGCATCGGCATTGTCCCGGCTCAGCCGGCCTTCTCCAGCCTGACGAGCAGGCATCCATTGACCAGGCTTTGGCGGATCCCGGTGCTGTAGCGGCCGGGCGGCAGCGGCAATTGGCGCTCAAACCGGCCTTGCGGCAGTTCCAGACGGTGGATGGCGGCGAAGCGCAATTCAGGCGGCAG
>JAQGIA010000391.1 GCA_028291445.1 Belnapia sp. | reverse complement strand
TCGAGCCCGCCGCTGCTGAGCTCGACCAGGGTGCGGCCGCCGGCGGCGCGCATGGCGGCGAGTTCGCCGGCGGCCGTCGGCTCGTGGCGGAAGCGCAGGTTGCCCGGCGCCTTGCGCTTGCGGCCGTAGTTGATGGCGAAGCAATTGCAGAGGGTGATCTCGGGTCCCTGGTCCGGCTCCGCCCGCATGGCGGGGGAGCGGATGTCCCAGATCAGATGCTCATGCATCAGGGTCGGGCCGAGCGCGGCCGGGTCGATCGGCCCGAGGACGGTCTGCGCCCTGCCGCGCAGCGCGTCCCGCCCGAGCCGCGTCAACCCGGCAGGCCCAGCACGTGCTTCGACAGGATGTTCCGCTGGATCTCGTTCGAGCCGCCGTAGATGGTGGCGGGGCGCGCCTGGATGAACTGGCCGGTGGGATGGAGGTTGCGGTTGCCCTCCATCGGCTCCAGCAGCCCGGCATTCTCGCCGGCGATCTCCAGCATGGTGTCGGTGATGCGCTGGAACAGTTCGGTCTGGATGATCTTCAGCATGGAGACATCGGGGCCGAGGGATTCGCCGCGCTTCAGCTTGGCGACGAAGGTGCCATAGAGCGCCTTGAGGTCTTCCAGCTCCAGCCGCAGCCTTGTGTAGCGGTCCTGGAACTCGGCATCCTCCCAGCAGCCCATGCGCTCGGCGAGCAGCTTCAGGCGCGAGAGGGCATAGCCGGACTGCCGGGGCGAGCCGAGGAAGATGCGCTCGAAGCTGAGCAACGCCTTGGCCATGTCCCAGCCCTTGTTGAGCTGGCCGACCAGGTTCTCCGCCGGCACCCGGACGTTGTCGAAGAAGACCTCGCAGAATTCATCGTGCAGTTCGAGGTTGATGATCGGCCGCACGGTGATGCCGGGGGTCTTCATATCGACCAGCAGGAAGGAAATCCCCTCCTGCTTCTTGGCCTGCTTGTCGGTACGGACCAGCAGGAAGATCCAGTTGGCGTCGGTCGCCAGCGTGGTCCAGATCTTCTGGCCATTGACCACGTAGTGGTCGCCGTCCAGCACCGCCTCGGTCCGCAGCGCGGCGAGGTCGGAGCCGGCGCCGGGTTCGGAATAGCCCTGGCACCAGATATGCTCGCCGGTGAGGATCTTCGGCAGGAATTGCTGCTTCTGCGCCTCGGTGCCGTATTGGATGACCAGCGGGCCGAGCATGACGATGCCATGGTCGTTGGTGCGGGCGACGCCGTAGCGCTCGTATTCCTCGGTCAGGATGATCTGCTTGGCCGGCGACAGGCCGAGGCCGCCGTGCTGCCTGGGCCAGCCGGGGCAGAGCCAGCCCTGCCCGGCCAGGATCATGTACCAGGGCTTGTTCTCGGACCAGTGCAGCCGCTTGGGCGGGTTGCGCAGTTCCTCCGGGTAGTTCGCATGCAGGAAGCTGCGGACGACCTGGCGGAAGTGCTCGTCGTCCAGGCCGTCGAGGTCCTGCGGCGGAGGTATGCGAATCGCGTCCATCGGTCAGCTCCCGGTGAAGCTTGGGGCGCGCTTGCCGAGGAAGGCGGCGCGGCCTTCGTTGAAATCCGCGGTGAGGAACAGCGTCGACTGGAAATGGCGTTCGGCTTCCAGCGCGCGGTCGAGGCCTTCGCCCAGCATCTGCTTGGTCAGCGCCATGGGGGCGGGGGCTTGCTCGGCCAGGAAGCGGGCCTTTTCCAGCGCGGTTTGCAGGGCATGACCCTTGGGCACCACATGGTCCACCAGGCCGATGCGCTCGGCCTCGGTCGCGGTCATCTGCGCGTGGTAGAGCAGGATCTGGCGCGCCTTGCCCTGGCCGACGCGCAGCGGCAGCGTATGCGGCAGGCCGAGGTCGGCCATCAGCCCGATCTTGCCGAAGCCGGCGCCGAGCCGGGCATCCTCGGCGGCGATGACGGTATCGGAAGCGCAGGCGAGCGAGAGGCCGGCACCGACGCAAAAGCCCTCGATCGCGGCGACGACCGGCTTGGAGCCGAGCACCATGAGACGGACGAGCTCATGCGAAAGGCGCATCCGCTCCCGGCCATCGAGCGCCGTGGAGACATCCATGCCGGAGATGTCGCCGCCCGAGCAGAAATGCCCGCCGGCCCCGGTGACGATGACGGAGCGGACGGATTTATCGCCCTGGGCGGCGCGCAGCGCCTCGATCAGCGCGAAGCGGATCGGCATGGCCAGCGCATTGCGGCGGGCCGGCTGGTCCAGGGTCAGGATCAGCACGCCGCCGTCGCGCTCGGTGCCAAGGCGGATGATGGGCTCGCTCATTCCTCGGTCTCCGGGCTGGTCGCCATGAAGCGGCGGCGGTGCAGGGTGGCGCTGCCGTACTGGTTCGCCAGCACCATGGCCTTCCGCAGATAGAGGCCGACGTCGTATTGGTCGGTATAGCCGATGCCGCCATGCAGCTGGATGCATTGGCGGGTGACCACCATGGCGCTCTCGGCGGCGCGGGCCTTGGCGCGGGAGACGGTGGCGCGGCGGAGGTCACCGGTCGCGCCCTCGTCCAGCGTCGCGGCGGCGGCCTCGATGCTGGCCCGGGTGAGCGCGATCTGCAGCTTCACATCGGCCGCCTTGTGCTGCAGCGCCTGGAAGGTGCCGATGATCTTGCCGAATTGGCTGCGGGTGCGGAGGTATTCGAGCGTCATGGCGAAGGCGCG
>JAQGIA010000355.1 GCA_028291445.1 Belnapia sp. | reverse complement strand
CTAGATCGCTTTCACCGGCGGCGAAGACGCTCCATGCCTGTTCCGGCGCGTTTTCCGAGCAGTCAGGCGTTCACGCCTGACTGTGACGGTGGAGGTGCCATAGCTCTTGGCAGGCACCACCCGTTCCTGGTCGAAATGGGCCATCTTCTCGATGAAAGGTAGCCCGGCATCAACAGTGGCCCGGTGGTCAGCGAATGCTGGTGTTCTCGATCCTGCGGCCGAAGGCGGTGGTCATTCATGGCGGACCCAGGCTTGTCGCGAAGGTCCCTTTCGAGGTTGAACGCGCTGCGCCCACCCCTTCGAGAAGGTGCGCGCCGTCATCGAAACACCCTCCGAACCCCTCGTTCCATGACCCGAGGTTGAAAGCCGGTGCAGGGCCGCTGCTTCAGCGGTTCAGCACCACCGCCGTCAGGAACAGCCCGACCAGGGAAAGCGCCATCGCCAGCCCCGGCCAATAGGGCCGGGCGCCGGATTGGACCAGCAATGCATTCGCCGCCAGCGAGGCCACCAGCCCGGCGACCGGTTGGGTCCAATGCAGGTTCCAGAAGCCGTAGAACAGCAGCACCAGCCAGAAGGCGAAGGCGGATCGCCCGAAGATGCGGAAGGCGCTGTCGGCGGCCGGTGCCGATGGCCGCAGGCCCGGCGTGTTGCAGCGCGCCTCGATGACGCCGGCCAGCGACAGGAGGATCAGGGCGATGAAATAGACCTGCATGCGGCGGCTTTACTCGACCTTGATGGACGCCGCCAGGATGACCTCCCGCCAGCGCACCGCCTCGGCCCGGATGGTCGCCGCGGTCTCCGCCGGGGTGCCGCCGATCGGCTCCAGCCCCAGCTCGCCCAGCCTGCGGCGGAAGTTGGGCTCGGCCAGGATGACGTTCACCTCCCGGTTCAGCCGCGCGATTACCGCTGGCGGCGTCCCGGCCGGCGCCGCCAAATAATTGAAGGCCGCCGCATCGAAGCCGGGCAGCGTCGCGGCAATGGTCGGCAGGTCCGGCATCAGGCTGGAGGGTCCCGGCGTGCTGACGGCGATGGCCCGTACCGCCCCGGTCGCCCGGTGTTCGGTGAATAGCAGCAGCGTATCGATCAGGAAGGAAAGCCGCCCGGCCAGCAACTCCTGGATCGCCGGCCCGCTGCCGCGGAAGGGCACATGCAAAATGTCGATCCTGGCCCGCTGCTTCAGCATCTCCCCCGCCAGATGGGAGGAAGCGCCGATTCCCGAACTGCCGAAGGTCAACCGCCCCGGCTGCGCCCGCGCCAGGGCGATCAGCTCCGGCACGCTGCGCACGGGCAGGGCAGGGTGCACCACCAGCAGGTTCGGCGCCGTCACCAGGCTGATGATGGGGGCGAAGTCCCGCACCGGGTCATAGGGCAGGTCCGGCATCAGGCTGGGATTGATGATCTGCGGCCCTGGTGTGCCATAGAGCAGGGTCAGCCCATCGGCCGGCGCCTTGGCCACCGCATTGGCGCCGATCGTCGCCCCGGCGCCCGGCCGGTTCTCGACGATCACCGGCTGGCCCAGCGGCGCCGACAACCGTTCCGCCACCAGCCTTGCCAGCAGGTCCGAGGCGCCGCCCGGGGCGAAAGGCACCACCAGCCGCAGCGGCCGGCCGGGCCAATCCTGGGGCGCCCCCTGGTTCGCCCCCTGGTTCGCCCCCTGGGCTGCGGCCCGCCCCGCGGCGAGCAGGCCCAGCGCGGCCAGCGCATTCCGCCGCCCGATATCCGGCATGTCGTTCCCCCATCCGTCTTTTCCCTGACCCTTGCCGGGCCGGCGGGAGCTGTCAACGTAATCGGCATGGGGTCGCGCACTGGACAAAGCTGCCCTAGGCTCGACCTCAAGACTTCAACGACAGCCGAGAGCGAACTCCATGCCCGATACGACCATGCCGGATGTGACCCGCCTCAAATTCGGCGTTGGCCAATCCGTGCCCCGCAACGAAGACCCGATCCTGCTGCAGGGCCGTGGCCGCTACACCGACGACATCACCCTGCCGGGCCAGCTCTGGGCCGTCATGGTCCGCAGCCCCTATGCGCATGGGACCATCACCGCCATCGAGACCGCAGCGGCGAAGGAGGTGCCCGGCGTGCTGGGGGTCTATACCGGCGCCGACCTGGCCGAGGGCGGCTATGGGCCGATGAAATGCGTCCTGCCGCTGAAGAACCGCGACGGCAGCCCGCTGCGCAACATCGAGCGCCCGGCGCTGGCGATGGACAAGGTCCGCTTCGTCGGTGACCCGGTCGCCTTCGTCGTGGCGGAGACCAAGGCGGCGGCCCGCGACGGCGCCGAGGCGGTCTTCGTCGATATCGACGTGCTGCCGGCGGTCACCGATGCCTCGGCCGGTGCCGCCGCCGGGGCGCCGCAGCTCTATGACCATATCCCCGGCAATGTCGTGCTGGACTTCCATTTCGGCGACACCGCCAAGGTGGCCGAGGCCTTCGCCGCGGCGGCGCATGTGACGAAGCTGTCGATCCGCAACAACCGCGTCGTGGTCTGCGCGATGGAGCCGCGCAGCGCCATCGGCGAATACGATGCCGAGACCGGCCGCTACACCCTGCATGTCGGCAGCCAGGGCGTCTTCGGCCTGCGCGGCCAGATGGCGAACGATATCCTGAAGGTGCCCACCGACAAGGTCCGCATCCTCACCGGCAACGTCGGCGGCTCCTTCGGGATGAAGGCCAGCGCCTATCCGGAATACCTCTGCCTGCTGCATGCGGCGAAGCTGCTCGGCAAACCGGTGAAATGGACCGACGAGCGCACCGGCTCCTTCCTGTCCGACCAGCACGGTCGCGACCATGAGGTCGAGGGCGAGCTGGCGCTGGATGCCGACGGCAAGGCGCTCGCCGTGCGGCTGAACAGCTATGCCAACATGGGCGGCTACCTCGCCACCGTGGCGCCGCTGATGGGCACCGGCAATTTCGTCAAGAACGTGCAGTCCAACTACGCGACGCCGCTGATCGAGGTGAATACCCTCTGCGTCGTCACCAATACGACGCCGGTCTCGGCCTATCGCGGTGCCGGCCGGCCGGAGGGCAACTACTTCTTCGAACGCCTGCTGGAACAGGCGGCGCAGGAGACCGGACGCGACCCGATCGCATTGCGCAAGCTGAACCACATCACCGACGCCCAGCTTCCCTTCACCGCCTCCAACGGCAGCGTCTACGACAGCGGCGACTTCTCCGCCCTGCTGGACGAGGCGCTGGAGCGCGCCGATTGGAACGGCTTCGAGGCCCGCAAGGCCGCGAGCGCCGCCAAAGGCCTGCTGCGCGGCCGGGGGATCGGTAATTTCCTCGAATGCACCGCGCCGCCGATGAAGGAGCAGGGCGAAATCCGCTTCGAGGAAGACGGCACCGTCACCATCATCACCGGCACGCTGGATTACGGCCAGGGCCATTGGTCGGCCTTTGCCCAGGTGCTGCATACCCATCTCGGGGTACCCTTCGAGGCGATCCGGCTGGTGCAGGGCGACAGCGACCTGCTGATCGCCGGCGGCGGCACCGGCGGCTCCAAGTCGCTCATGGCCTCGGGCGCCGCCATCGTGGAGGCGGCGCAGCTGGTGATCGAGAAGGGCCGCACCGCCGCCGCGCATATGCTGGAAGCCGCGGTGGGCGACATCGAGTTCACCCGCGACCCGGCAGGCCTCGGCCGCTTCACCATCGCCGGGACCGACCGCTCCATCGGCATCATGGAACTGGCTCAGCGCATCCGCACCGCGAACAACCCGCCGCCGGACCTGCCGACCAGCCTCGACGTGCGGCATGTCTTCGGCGAGGCGCCGCAGGCCTATCCCAACGGCTGCCACATCGCCGAAGTCGAGGTCGAGCCGGAAACCGGCCATGCCGAGGTGGTCCGCTACATGTCGGTCAACGACTTCGGCGTCATGGTCAACCCGATGCTGGTCGCCGGCCAGGCGCATGGCGGCATCGCCCAGGGCATCGGCCAGGCGCTGTACGAACGCGTCTCCTATTCGGAGGAGGGCCAGCTGCTCTCGGGCAGCTACCAGGACTACTGCCTGCCGCGGGCCGGGGATCTGCCGGACTTCGGCTTCGAGAGCCACCCCTCGGTCTGCAAGACCAATCCGCTCGGCGCCAAGGGCTGCGGCGAGGCGGGTTGCGCGGGCTCGCTGCCGGCGGTGATGAACGCCCTGGTTGATGCGCTGTCGCCTTATGGCATCACCCATATCGACATGCCGGCGACGCCGGAGACGATCTGGCGCGCCATCAATGCCGCGAAAGGCTGAGCGGCGGCGAAGGGCAGAGGTGTCGGTGCAACCATAAAGGACCCGCCGCCTTGTCTGGGCGGCGATGACCTGCCTGCATCAGGCCGCGAATGCGGAACCCGCGTGCATGGGGTGACTATCCCGTGCGCCGGAGAAACAGGATAGGGTGTCGCCTGTCGTCGACAGGCCGGACGCAAGTGGCGGCTGGCCCGAGAGGAGTTGCCGAATGACCAAGTTGACCGGTCGCCGCATTCTGGTGGTCGAGGATGAGGCGCTGGTGGCCATGCTGGTCGAGGACGCCCTGCTCGATGCCGGTGCCATCGTGCTCGGCCCGGTCGCGACCGTGGCCGAGGCGCTTGCGCTGCTGGAGAGCGAGACACCCGATGTCGCCGTGCTGGACTTGAATCTCGCCGGCGAGACCTCCACCCCGGTGGCCGACGCGCTGGTGCGGCGTGGCATCCCCTTCGTGGTCGCCACCGGCTATGGTGCGGATGGCCTGCCGCCTGGCCATGCCAGCGTGCCGGTCCTGGCCAAGCCCTACGACCCCGACGACCTGACCATGGCACTCGGGCGGCTCTGCAACTAACGCAACAAAGCCAGCCTCGGGCGGATCGCTCCCCAGACCAGTCCGGCAACCGCATGGCGAGCGTCGCCAGGCCGCTCGGCTTGCGCAGCACCGGCACGCCGGGCGGCGCATCCGGCGGCGCGCGCTCGGCCGAGGGTCAGCCCGACCAGCGGGGCGGCGGCATCGATCTGCGGCGGCAATTCGGGCATGGTACGGGCTCCTGCGGAATGGGTTGCAGCCTGCCATGCCGGTTTCATGCCGCGCATCCCGCTGCTTGCTCTCGCAGGCGTGAACGCGCCTTGGGTGGACCGATCCGCCTGCACGGCGTTGCGCCGCAGCATGGAAAAGGTGGACCGGATGGCGGAGCGGCAGGGTAAGCGGCCGAAGCAGGCGAAGCGCGTGGTGGACCGGGCAGCACCGGCCGAGGCTCCCGTGGCAGCCGCCACGGTCGCTCCGCCCCCGCCCCCGCCCACTCCGTCTTTGTCTCCCCCGGCTTTGTCCCCCCCGCCTTTATCCCCGGTGCCGCCGCCCGTTGCGGCTGCTCCGGTCGCGGCCACGCCGGCCGGCCCCCTGGTGCCGCGCATCTATCTGATGCATCCGCTGCTGGTCGGCCCCTTGCCGGCCTGGGATGCCGCGTTCGACCGGGTCGCCGCACTTGGCTTCGACAGCGTGCTGCTGGCGCCGCCCTTCGCGCCGGCGGGGAGCACCGGCAACCTCTACCAGATCGGCGATCCCGACGCGCCGCACCCGGTGTTCGAGGCGCCGGGCGATAGCGCCGATCTGCTGGCGGCCCTGTCCGGCATGGCCCGCAAGCATGGGCTGGCGCTCTATCTCGACCTGGTGCTGGACCGGGTCGCGGCCGATGGCGTGCTGGCCAGGGCGCAGCCCGGCTGGTTCGCCAACCACACCCGATCCGGCCTGCCGGACCCGCGGATCGACCCGCCGGACCGCGACACCAGCCGGGCCCGCTGGGATGAGCCAGCCACCGCCGCCGCCCTCGGTGACTATTGGGAGGCTCGGTTGCGTCGCTTCGCCGCGGCCGGCATCGCCGGCTTCCGCTGCGACGCGCCCGCCCTGGTGCCCGCCGCCATCTGGCGCCGGCTGACCGCCGCCCTTCCCGATTCCCGCTTCCTCGCCTGGACCGCCGGCCTGCCGGCCGTTGCCCTGCCGGGCCTGGCCGGGGCCGGCTTCACTGCCGTGTTCGACAGCCTCGCCTGGTGGGATCTGCGCCAGGGCTGGATGGTCGAGGAGGCCGCGCGCCTTGCCGCCGTCGCCCCCGCCATCGCCACGGTGGAAGCGCCCTTCGGCCCCCGCCTCGCCGCCGCCGACCCCGATCCGGGCCGCGCCGAGGCTGCCGCCCGGCGCCATCTGCGCCTGGCCGCCGGGATCGGCGCCGGGATGCTGGTGCCGATGGGCTTCGAATACGGTGCCCGCCGCCCGCTGGATGCCGCGCGCGACCGTCCCGCCGATTGGGAATGGCTCACCGCGCATGCGCCCTACGACCTCTCCCAGGCGATCCGCGCCGCCAATGCATCGCTCGCCACCCGCCGCCTGGGCGCTTTCGAGCTGCGCCCGCTGGCCGGCCCCGGTGCCCCGGTGGTGGCCCTGCTGCGGGCTGGTGCGGCCGATGCCCGCATGGCGCGGGAGGCGACGCTGGTGGTCGCCAATCCCGACCTGAACCGCAGCGCCACCGTTTCCGCCACCGACCTGCTGCCGGGCGCCGGCGGCGGCTTCACCCGCTTCAGCCCCGCCCTGCCGCAATCCGGCGCGGCGCTGGCGCCCGGCGCCGCCCTGCTGTTGCAGCCCGGCGAGGTGCGGCTGCTGGAAGCCGAGGCCCCGCGGCCCATCCACCTGC
>JAQGIA010000312.1 GCA_028291445.1 Belnapia sp. | reverse complement strand
CGCGGCCTGCCGGGCGCAGGGCGCCGTGGCGCGGGTCGCCGCGCTCGACGTCAGGGATGCGGCGGCGCTGGCGGCGCGGCTCGGCGATTGGGATGCGGGGCTGCCGGTCGATGCGCTGGTCGCCAATGCCGGGATCAATGGCGGCACCGGCCCGGATGGCGCGCCCGAGGGCCATGCCGCGGCGGCGGCGCAGATCGCGGTCAACCTGCTCGGCGCGGTGAACCTGGTGGAGCCGCTGCTGCCGGCGATGCTGGCGCGGCGGCGTGGCGCGATCGCCCTGGTGGGGTCGGTCGCCGGCTTCCGCGGCCTGCCGGACAGCCCGGCCTATAGCGCCAGCAAGGCCGGCATCTGGGCCTATGGCGAGGCGCTGCGGGCGGCGCATGGGCCAGCCGGGCTGCGGGTGACGCTGCTCGCCCCGGGCTTCTTCACCAGCGCGATGAGCCGGCGCTTCCTCGGCGCGCATCCCTTCGAATTGCCGATCGAGGTGGTGGCGGCCCGGCTGCACCGCGCCCTGCTGCGCGGCGAGGCCAGGGCGGTGCTGCCCTGGCCGATGGGAGCCGGCCTGCGGCTGCTGGCGCTGCTGCCGGCGCCGCTGTCGGATGCGCTGGTGCGGCGCTTCCGGTTCCGGGTGGCGCCGGAGTAGCGGTTATTCCGCCAGGGCCGGCAGGTCGCCGATCACCTGGCCGGGCCGCTTCGGCGTGGTCAGCGGCTCCGGCACCGGCCGGTTGCCGCGGATCAGGTCGACCCCGGCATAGAGGCCGCCGGTGATCTGCAGCTCCAGCCGTTCGGTGTCGCGGCGGCGCACATCCTGGACCAGATCGGCCGCTTCCTCCTCCGGCACGCCCAGGCGGCGGAGCACCGTGCCGCTGAAGGTCATGGCCGATTCGAAGGTCTCGCGGATCTGGTAGTCCACCCCGGCGGCGATGAGGTCGAGCGCATGGCCGCGGTCGAAGGCGCGGACGAAGAGCTTGGCCAGGGGGAATTCCTGGCGGACCAGGTGGGCGATGCGGGTGGCGGCGGCCGGATCGTCGATGCAGACCAGGATGGCCTTGGCCCGGTCGGCGCCCGAGGCATGCAGGATGTCGAGCCGGGTGCCGTCGCCGTAGTAGACCTTGAAGCCGAAGCTGCTGGCGGCGACGATCATCTCCACGTCGTTCTCGATGATCGAGACGCCCATGCCGCGCGCCAGCAGCGCCTGGCTTGCCACCTGGGCGAAGCGGCCGAAGCCGATGACCAGCACCTCGCCCTGCAGGTCGGCAGCGGTATCGACGCCCTCGGTGGAGGCGGCCGGCGGCGGCAGCCAGCGCCGCGCCAGGGTGGCGATCACCGGGGTGATGGCCATGGAGAGGATGACGGTCGCGCTGAAGACCGTGCTGGTGCGGGCATCGAGGATCCCGCCGCTGGCCGCGGCGGCATAGAGCACGAAGGCGAATTCACCGCCCTGGGCGAATAGCGTGGCGCGCTCGATCGCCGCCCTGGTGTCGGTGCCGAAGGCGCGGGCCACGCCGAAGATGCCGATGGCCTTGACCAGCGTGTAGCCGGTCACCGCCGCGGCCACCACCGGCCAGTCCCGCGCCAGCGCCGGCAGGTCGAGCGACATGCCGACGGCGATGAAGAACAGCCCGAGCAGGATGCCGCGGAAGGGCTCGATATCGGCTTCGAGCTGGTGCCGGAAGGTGCTCTCGGACAGCAGCACGCCGGCCAGGAAGGCACCCATCGCCATGGACAGCCCGCCGAGCTGCATCAGCAGCGCCGCGCCCAGCACGATCAGCAGCGCGGCGGCGGTCATCACCTCCCGTGCCCGGGCGGCGGCGAGGAAGCGGAACAACGGGTTGAGCAGCCAGCGGCCGGCGGCGACCAGGGCGGCGATGGCGGCGAGGCCGATGAGGATGGCGAGCCAGCGCGGCGGCGCATCCGGGTCGGCGGCGCCGGGGGCGAGGAAGGCGACGACCGCCAGCAGCGGCACGATGGCGAGGTCTTCCAGCAGCAGGATGGAGACCGCGTTCTGACCCTGCGGCGTCGAGGTTTCCCCGGCCTCGTCCAGCATCTGCATGACGACGGCGGTCGACGACAGCACGAAGCCCATGCCGCCGACGAAGGCGACCACCGGGTCCAGCCCGGCGAGGATGCCGGCGCCGGTCAGCAGCAGGCCGCAGAGGGTGACCTGGGCGACGCCGAGGCCGAAGATCTCCCGCCGCAGGTTCCACAGGCGGGAGGGCTGCATCTCCAGCCCGATGATGAAGAGCAGCATGATGACGCCGAGTTCGGCGACATGCAGGATGGTCTCGGGGTCCGCCACCAGCGCCAGGCCGAAGGGACCGATGGCGAGGCCGGCGGCGAAATACCCGAGCACGGAGCCGAGGCCGAGCTTGCGGAAGATCGGCACGGCGACAACGCCGGCGCCCAGCAGGGCGACGGCCTCGATCAGGTCGATGCCAGTGGATTCGACTGCCATACGGCGCTACAGCGCCGGCGCCATGGCGACCCAGGGGGCGGCCCGTTCGTAGCCGGCGGCGGCGCGGTATAGGAGCGCCTCGGCGAAGCCGGGGGCGACGAGCTGCAGGCCGAGCGGCAGGCGCTCCGCCTCGCTGAGGCCGCACATGATGCTGACCGCCGGATGGCCGGTGACGTTGAAGGGCGTGCGGGCCTGGCGCGGATAGGTGCGCTCGACCTCGGCGGCGTCGTCGATCAGGCAGGCGGGGTCCATCGAGCTGGCGCAGAGCAGCAGGTCGACCTCGGCGAAGGCCGCCTCGACCGCGGCGACGAGCTGGCGGCGGCGGCGCTGCGCCTGGACGTAGTCGGCGCCGGAGACGAAGACGCCGGGCAGCAGGCGGCGGCGGGTGATATGGGCATAATCGCCCGGCCGTTCCTTCAGCCATGGCTCGTGGATGGCATTCGCCTCGGGCAGCATGATGGTGCGGTTGACCCCGGCGAATTCGCCGAGCGGCGGCAGGGTGACGGTGCTGACCGTGGCGCCCTCGGCGGCGAGCAGCGCGGCGGCGGCTTCCAGCGCGGCGGCCACATCGGCCCGGGCCGGCTGGTCGGTTTCGTGGAAGTGGCGGACGAAGCCGATCCGCAGCCCCTTGAGGCCCTTGTGCAGGTCCCTGGTGTAATCCTCGGCCGGCACGGCGGCGCTGCCCGGGTCGCCCGGGTCATGCCCGGCGATGACGTTCAGCAGCAGGGCGTTGTCGCGCACCGTGCGGGTCATCGGCCCGACATGGTCCAGGGTGAAGGACAGCGGGAAGACGCCGCGGCGGGAGACCAGCCCATAGGTCGGCTTCAGCCCGACCAGGCCGCAATGGCTGGCAGGGTGGCGGACCGAGCCGCCGGTATCCGTCCCCAGCGCCGCCGGGAACATCCGCGCCGCGACCGCCGCGCCCGAGCCCGAGGAGGAGCCGCCGGGATGATGCTTCGGGTTCCACGGGTTGCGCGCCGGCGGGAAGGGCAGGTCGAAGGCCGGGCCGCCGATGGCGAATTCATGGGTCGAGAGCTTGGCCGGGAAGATGGCGCCGGCGGCGCGCAGCCGGGCGGTGGCGACCGCATCCGCGGTGGCGACCCGGTCGATCTGCAGCTTCGAATGACAGGTGGTGGGGTGGCCGGCGAGGTCGATGATGTCCTTCAGCCCGACCGGGATGCCATGCAGCGGGCCGCGCGCGCCGCCCTGGGCGATCTCGGCCTCGGCCGCCTTGGCATCGGCCATGGCCTCGTCGGCGACCAGGCGGATGATGGCGTTCAGCCCGGGCTCCACCGCGGCGATGCGGTCGAGGCAGGATTGCAGCAGCTCGACCGGGGAAAGCCGCTTCGCCGCGATCAGCGCCGCGGCCTCGGCCAGCGGCAGGGTGTGCGGGGCGCTCATGGGGTCACCTTCGCGCCGGGCTTCGCGGCCGCGCGGGGTGGACGGCGGGATAGGGCATAGGCCGGGATGGGCTCGGCGGCGGGGTCGGCCGGGCGGGTAAAACCGCGGCGGAAGCGGGCGGCCAGGGCGATGGCTTCCTCGACATCGGCGCGGTGGTCCTGCCAGGCGCGGTCGATGCCGGCGGCTGCCGCCATGGCTGCGTGACCAGAAGCATCGGACTCTGACATCGCTCCATCCCCTCATGCTGCACTGCGGGGATGGTGGCGCAAAAAGGGCAGGCGCGGAACCCGTGCGGGTTCCGCGCCCGAAGTCGCGCGCCGCTGGGGAGGGAGGGGACGGCTGTCGCGGCGCCGGGGGAGAGAAGGGTCAGCGGACTGGCCCGTGGTGGAGGATGCGCCGGAAGCGTTGCCATATCGTTGTCATGGCGTGGCGGTTTCGCCGGGCCTGCCGTTCGGCCCCGATGCCCATGGCCTTTTGCCCGCGCCGCCACGCGGCTATGCAGGCTCCAAGCCGCCACGCGGCTATGCAGGCTTCCAAGCCGCCACGCGGCTATGCAGGCTTCCAAGCCACCACGCGGCTATGCAGAAAACAGAAGAAGATCCGGAGCGAGCATGTCCGAGCATCCAGCGTCCCCGCCAGCCGGCACGAAACCCGGTCTGCCGTCGAATGGGCTGCCCCTGGCCGGGCTGAAGATCGTCGAGCTGGGGCATTACATCGCCGCCCCCTTCGCCACCCGGCTGCTGGCCGACCTTGGCGCGGAGGTCATCAAGGTGGAGCCGCCGGAGGGCGACCCGGTGCGCGGCTGGGGCAGCCAGGTGGATGGCCATGCGGTCTGGTTCAGCGTGCATGGGCGGAACAAGCTCTCGGTCACGCTCGACCTGAAGAACCCGGACGACAAGGCCAAGCTGCGGAAGCTGGTCGGCCGGGCCGATGCGCTGGTCGAGAATTTCCGTCCCGGCCAGTTGGAACGCTACGGCCTGGGGCCCGAGGCGCTGCATGCGGTGAACCCCCGGCTGGTGATCGCCCGGATCAGCGGCTACGGCCAGGATGGGCCGTACCGGGACAAGCCGGCGTTCGGGGCGATCGGCGAGGCGATGGGCGGCCTCCGCCATCTCACCGCCAATCCGGGCCAGAGCACGCTGCCGCCGCCGCGCTGCGGGGTCTCGATCAGCGACGACCTGGCCGGGATGTACGCGGCGATGGGGCTGGTCGCCGCCTGCTGGGGCATCAAGGGCAATCCCGAGGCCAGGGGCCGGGTCATCGACGTCGACCTGGTCGGCAGCGTCTTTTCGCTGATGGAGGGGATGCTGCCGGAATACGGGCTGTTCGGCTGGGTGCGCCAGCCGCAGGGGGCGGCGATCAAGACCGCGGCGCCGACCAACACCTATCTTTGCGCCGACGGCAAATGGCTCTGCATCGCCGGCAATTCGGACCTGATCTTCCGCCGGCTGATGGCGGCGATCGGCCGGCCGGAGCTGGCCGGGGAGCCGCGCTTCACCTCCAATGCCGCCCGCTGCGAGAACGTGGCCGAGCTGGATGCGGCGATCACCGCCTGGACGGTGACGCAGAGCGCCGCCGAGGCCGAGGCGGTGCTGGAGGCGGCGGAGGTGCCGTGCTCGCGCCTGTTCGACATGCGCGACTGCGTCGAGGACCCGCATTTCCAGGCGCGCGGGCTGGTGATGCCGGTGGAGGACCCGCTGCTCGGCACCGTGCTGCATCCGGCGGCGCCCTTCCGCTTCGACGGCATCGCCCCGCGCGATATGGTGCGCTGGACGGGCCCCGCCGCGGGGGCGCACAACGAGCATGTATTCTCGGGTCTGTTGCAGGAGGGCGTCGCATGAACGAGCTGGAACTTTCGGAAGTCGCACCGCGCGACGGGCTGCAATCCATCGCGGGCTTCGTGCCGACCGAAACCAAGATCGCGCTGGTGAAGGCCTGCTACGAGGCCGGGCTGCGGCGGATGGAAATCGGCAGCTTCGTCTCGCCCAAGGCCATCCCGCAGATGGCCGATACCGCCGCGGTGCTGCAATTCGCCAAGCAGCTCGAAGGCCTGGAATGCACCGTGCTGGTGCCGAACCGCAAGGGCTTCGAGGCGGCGATGGCGGCCGGGGCCGACCGGCTCGGCCTGTTCATGTCGGTGACGGAGGGCCACAACCAGGCCAACCTGAACCGCTCCCGTGCGGATAGCCTGGCCGACCTCGGCGCCATCGTCCGCGACGCCCCGAAGGGGACCAAGATCCGCTTCAACCTCTCCTGCGCCTTCCACTGCCCGTTTGAAGGCGTGGTGCCGGAACAGGATACGCTGGATCTGGTGGAGCAGGTGATGGCGCTGGACCCGGAGATGGAGATCGCCATCTGCGACACCACCGGCAATGCCTCCCCGGATCAGGTCAGCCGCATCTTCCGCCATGCGGTGAAATCCTGGGG